>JAFSFK010000083.1 GCA_017435245.1 Oscillospiraceae bacterium
AAAATGGAAAATGGAAAATTGAAAATGATTGTGTCGGCTACGCCGACGTTTTAAATTATTTTCCGAAGGAAAATACCACAATTTTCAACTTTCAACTTTCAATTTTCAATTCGCTCGTCAGAGCGTTAAATCGGAATTTGCCGATACAGTTTCTTTCGTACATTTTAAAACTTCCTTAACATTCCCCGGCGAAATGCCATAAAATGGCAATTTGCCGGGGGAATTTTCGGCAGATTCCGTAAAAAACAAAAATATAGTTGTAAGTTTGCAAAAAATGATGTAAAATAGTATAGCTAAAAAAATGTAAACGCAACATATTATATATTTTACGGAGGAAATCCAAAATGGAAAAACCCATTGTACTGGTAATTATGGACGGTGTCGGTAAGGGCGACGGCGGCAGCGGTGACGCTGTTGTGGTAGCCAAGACCCCCGTTCTTGACAATCTGCTGGCCACCTGCCCCCATACTTATCTGAAGGCTCACGGCACTGCCGTTGGTCTGCCCTCCGATGAGGATATGGGCAACTCCGAGGTTGGTCACAACGCACTGGGCTGCGGCCAGGTCTACTCCCAGGGTGCCAAGCTGGTAGGCGAGAGCATCGAAAACGGCGCTCTGTACGCATCCGAAACCTGGAAGAAGCTGGTTGCCAATGCTAACGGCAAGGCAATGCATTTCCTGGGTCTGCTGTCCGACGGCAACGTCCACTCCAATATCCATCATCTCATCGCCCTGCTGAAGCAGGCAAAGGCTGAGGGCGTGAAGAAGGCATACTGCCATATCCTGCTTGACGGCCGTGACGTTCCCGCCACCTCCGCTCTGGAGTATGTGGAAATGCTGGAGAAAACCCTCAGTGAGCTGAACACCGACGGCTGCGACTACGCCATTGCTTCCGGCGGTGGCCGTATGCAGGTGACCATGGACCGTTACGAGGCCAACTGGGGTATGGTGGAAAAGGGCTGGCAGACCCATGTACAGGGCATTGGCCGTCAGTTCGCTTCCGCAACCGAGGCTATCGAGACCTACCGTGCTGAGACCGGCTGCATCGACCAGGACCTGCCCGCTTTCGTGGTTGCCCGTAACGGTGAGCCCGTCGCAAAGATCGCCAACGGCGACAGCGTGATCCTGTTTAACTTCCGGGGCGACCGTGCTCAGGAGATCTCCATTGCCTTTGATAGCAAGAACTTTGACAAGTTCGACCGTGGTGATTACACCGGTGTGATGTTTGCCGGTATGCTGCAGTACGACGCAGACCTGAACATCCCCGAAAATTACCTGCTGCAGCCTCCCGTCATCACCAACACGCTGACCGAGGTCCTGTGCGCTGCCGGCATCCACGAGTATGCCGTGTCCGAGACCCAGAAGTACGGCCATGTCACCTATTTCTGGAACGGCAACCGCTCCGGCAAGGTGGACGAGAGCCTGGAGGTCTACGAGGAGATCCCCTCCGACGTGATTCCCTTCGAGCAGGCTCCCGCTATGAAGTCCAAGGAGATCACCGAGAAGATGGTGGAGGCTATGGCCTCTAAGAAGTTCCAGTTCATCCGCTGCAACTATCCCAACGGCGATATGGTGGGTCACACCGGCGTGATGGACGCCGTCGTTTACGCCATGGAGTGCGTGGACAACGGTCTGAAGGCAATCCTGGAAGCAGCTGACAAGTACGGCTATACCGTCCTCATCACCGCTGACCACGGCAACGCCGACCAGATGACCGAGACCAAGAAGGGCAAGACTTCCGTCCGTACCGCCCACTCTCTGAACCCCGTTCCCTTTATCATCTACGATAAGGACAACGACTGGAAGATCATCGATGGTGCTTACGGCCTTGCCAATGTGGCTCCCACCGTTGTAAAGATGATGGGTCTTGAGGCTCCTTCCTGCTGGGAAGCAAGTATGGTATGATTTCAGAGTGAAGATTGAAGATTGGAGAGTGAAGAATCTCCAATCTCCACTCTTAACTCTCCACTCTTAACTCTAAAATAGGAGGTACTGATCTATGATCCGTCACGAAAATGAAAATGGCTCTGTAAACATCAGCACCAGCGTATACACCGATATCGCCGGCACCGCCGCTACCAACTGCATGGGTGTTAAGGGCATGGCTGCCCGGTCTGTCAAAGACGGCGTTTATCACCTGCTCCGCAAGGAGTCTATGAGCAAGGGCGTCCGTGTGGACTTCCACGAGGACGGCTCTATCTCCATCGACCTGCACATTATGGTAGGTGACGGCGTGAATCTTTCCGCCATCGGCAACGCCATCATCGACGAGGTGCGTTACATGGTAGAAAAGTGCACCGGCACTCAGGTCCGTGCCGTAAACGTTTATATCGACTCTTTGTTGATTGACTAAGGAGGAAAAAACATTGCGGCAAACGATTAACGGAGCCGATTTCCGCAGACTGATGATCAGTGCGGCGGCATCCATTGAAATTCACAAACAGCAGCTCAACGACTTGAACGTATTCCCCGTGCCCGATGGCGACACCGGCACCAATATGTCCATGACCATCAATGCTGCGGCAAACGACCTGCGCAAGACCGAGGATCCCACTCTGGAGAAGGCTGCTGCCGTCTCCGCCTCCGCTATGCTGCGGGGTGCCCGGGGTAACTCCGGTGTTATCCTGTCCCTGCTGCTGCGGGGCATCTCCAAGAAGCTCAAGGGCGCAACCGACTGTGACGGCGTTCTGTGGGCTGCTGCTCTGCAGGAGGGCGTGGATGCTGCTTATAAGGCAGTGATGAAGCCCGCCGAGGGTACGATCCTGACCGTTGCCCGTCTGGCTGCCGCCAAGGCACAGCAGGCTGCCCAGGAGAACAACTACTTTGAATTTGTCCACGAGGCTGCCATTGAAGAGGCAAAGGTGGCGCTGGCAAATACCACCAACCAGAATCCTGTTCTGAAGAAGGCAGGCGTTGTGGATGCCGGCGGTAAGGGCTGGCTGGTAGCGCTGGAGGCAATGCTCAGCGCTCTGCGGGGCGAGGACATCGTTGTCCCCGAGGGTATGGATACTACCGAGGTGAAGGAAGCCGCTGATTTCGACAGCTTTGACACCGAGGATATCACCTTCACCTACTGCACCGAGTTCATCATCTCCCGGGAAAACGATCTGGATCCCGAGAAGCTGAGAGATTTCCTCTCCAGCCTGGGCGACAGCCTGGTACTGGTGGATGACGACGAGATCATCAAGGTCCACGTCCACACCAACGACCCCGGCAAGGCACTTCACGAGGCTATGGACTACGGCTCCTTTGTCACCGTGAAGATCGAGAATATGCGTCTGCAGCACACCGAAAAGGTGATGAGCGAAAACGAAAAAGCCCCTAAGATCGCTGAGCCTGAAAAGCCCTGCGGCGTGGTTTCCGTCTGCGCCGGTGAG
>JAFSFK010000084.1 GCA_017435245.1 Oscillospiraceae bacterium
TACTTTTCGGCGAATTCGTACAGTATCCCCCCGTCAGCGCTATGCGCTGCCACCCCCCTTTAGGCAAGGGGGGCGTTGGATTGTACGCCTAACCTTCTGCTCGATAAACCGGAATTTGGTTTTCTTTAAATAATACTGGAAAATAGCAGGAAACCCTGTTATAATATTCTGGACTATTTATACGCACCGAAAGGGGTGCTTTATGAACAAACGAATCTGGGAGCTGGATGCCATCCGGGGGGTTTTGATGATCCTCATTATGGCATACCACCTGTTTTATGATCTGGTGTTCCTTTTCTCTCTGGTAGAACTGAACACGCCCTTCCTCAGAGGTCTTTACCGCTTCTGTAACGACTGGCTGGGGTCGCCCTTTTTATTTCTGTCCGGTCTGTGTGTCACCCTGGGCAGCCGCCCGGTACGAAGGGGGCTGCAGGTGATCGGCGGCGGTGTGATCATCACATTGGTGACCACCGGAATGTACCTTCTGGGCTTTGCGGGAAAAGACATTATCATCTATTTCGGTGTCCTCCACTGTCTGGGCACCTGCATGCTGCTGTGGCCGCTTTTCAAAAAGCTGCCGAAGCCCATCCTGCTGGCGCTGGGCATCACTCTGGCAGTCTTGGGACTGTTTGTCATTGATGATGTCCGTGTGAGTTTTCCCTGGCTGGTACCTCTGGGACTGGTCCCCCGCAGCTTTGCTTCTTCCGACTATTTCCCCCTGCTTCCCAATCTGGGATATTTCCTCATCGGTGCATTCCTGGGAAAAACGCTGTACCGGGAAAAGAAATCTCTACTGCCAAACATTCCCCCCTCGCACCCTCTTATCCGTCCTCTGTCCTTTGTTGGCAGACACTCTCTGATTCTTTATTTGCTCCATCAACCGGTACTGGCTGCAGCCGTGTATCTGTGGACCGTGATTATTTAGGAGGTTTTCCCTTATGAAAAAAGATTCCATCTTCCGTCCGTCCATCCTTCCCTGGTTCACCCTGACGGCTGGCGGCATTGGTTTTATCCTGCGCATGATCCTGCTCAAGACCCAGATGGAGCCCGGCGGCCTGCTGAAAGCCGGTCATCCTCTGAGCATTGCACTATATATCCTCACCGCCTGTACGCTGGCAGTTCTGGCGCTGTGCGTTTTGCCCCTGAAGATCATGCCCCACCGCTACCGCAGACCCTTCCGCAAAACCAACCGTGCCGCTCTTGGCTGTATGTTCGGAGCCATCGGCATCCTGGTTTCCAGTCTGCAGATGGTCCTGCGGCAGGTAGAGTTCTTTACTATGATCACCATCGTGATGGCCTTCGTGGCTGCGCTATGCCTTGGTTTTCTGGCATATGCACGGCAGAAAGGCAGCCGTCCCCATTATCTGATCCACGCAGGCATTATCATCTTTTTAATGCTGCAGCTGGTGTGCCAGTATCGGATCTGGAGTCCGGAGCCCCAGCTGGATCTGTATTTCTTCCCCCTGCTGGCTTCGGTATTTCTGCTGCTCACCACTTATCAGGGACTTTGTCTGGATATCCTGAAGGGTGACCGGCGGCAATATGTGTTCTGCAATCAGGCTGCACTATTCTTCTGCTGCCTGTCGCTGATGGATTCCCAGTGCTTTTTCTATCTGGGTATGGGCATCTTCTGCGCCACTAACCTGTGCACGCTGCGGGTCTCCCATTCCTACTATGCAGAAAAAGAAGCTGCTCCCGCCGAGACAACGGAAAGCGGCGAGGAGGCCTGAGTATGTTTCTTCCGGAATCTGTCCGGTACTGCCTGGACACCTTAACCCAGGCTGGCTTTCGGGGATATGCCGTGGGCGGTTGTGTCCGGGATTCTCTGCTGGGGATCGTCCCCCACGACTACGACCTTTGCTCCAACGCTACTCCTGAGGAGCTGCGCCGGATATTTGCCCGGCACAAGCTGGTCCTCAGCGGCGAGAAGCACGGTACCGTAGGTGTAATTCTCGGCAAGCAGGTCATTGAGATCACTACCTTCCGCACGGAAGGCACCTACAAAGATAACCGGCACCCGGACTGGGTGGAATTTGTGGGCACTGTGGAAGAGGATCTAGCCCGACGGGATTTCACCGTCAACGCCATGGCCTACTGCCCGGAAGATGGCTACATCGACCCTTGGGGCGGACAGGCTGATCTTAAAAATCACATCCTCCGTGCGGTGGGCGATCCCGCCACTCGCTTTACCGAGGATGCGCTGCGAATATTGCGGGGGGTCCGGTTTGCGGTACGCTTCGGTCTTACCCCCGAGTCCCAGACCTGGGACGCTATGTCCCGTCTGGCACCGCTGATGGATAATCTGGCCCGGGAACGGGTCTTCGATGAATTATGTAAACTTCTCCCCTTGGTAAATGCCCAGGATCTGAAGCGCTTCGCCCCCATTTTGATTCAGGTGATCCCGGAGCTTGCGCCCTGTGTGGATTTTAACCAGCACAGTCCCCATCACGCCTATGACGTTTTTACCCACACCGCCTATGTGGTAGAGTCGGTACCGGCTCAGCTTTCCCTGCGGTGGGCGGCGCTATTGCACGATACAGGCAAGCCTGCCAGCTTCACCCGGGATGAGACCGGGCGAGGGCATTTCAAGGGCCACGCAAAAATCAGCGCCCAGATAGCAGCCGAGATCCTCCGCCGGCTAAAAGCTCCCACCGCCCTGCGGGAACAGGTGGTCTTTTTGGTGGAGCACCATATGCTGCCTCTGGAGCCGGATAAACGTCTTTTGCGTCGGCGGCTGGGCAGGTACGGCGTGGATACCGTGTACCAGCTGCTGGCTTTGCAGGAGGCGGACTTCGGCAGCAAGGGCACAGGCAAGCCGGAAGAGGGACGAGTGTTTTCACAGGTCCGGCAGCTGCTGGAGAAGATCCTCAGTGAGGATGCCTGCTTGAGCATCAAAGACTTGACGGTAAACGGCAGCGACCTGCTGGCTATGGGTTTTACCCCTGACCCCCAGCTGGGGCAGTGCCTCGCCTACCTGCTGGAGCAGGTGCAGGATGAAACCATCCCCAACGAAAAAGAATCGCTGCTGCAAGCGGCAAAAATATATTTGGAGCAATAAATATCGGTTTAGCGAGCTGTTTGTTTGGCGCACAATCCAAAGCCTCCCCTGTGTAAGGGGAGGTGTCTGAAATCTGTGATTTCAGACGGAGGGGTTGTAATCTAATGGATTTTGACAATCCCCCAGTCGAAAATCAAAGATTTTCGACAGCCCCCTTTACACAAGGGGGCCATTGGTGGAGCGTCGTACTGCCCGATAAACCGGAATTTGAACGGAGGAACGACTATGAACATTGCCATCGTCACCGGAGCCAGCTCCGGTATGGGAAAGGAA
>JAFSFK010000085.1 GCA_017435245.1 Oscillospiraceae bacterium
GTCCTTAAGTGTATCCGTATGCTGACCTTCCTGCCTCTGGAGCAGATCGATGCTATGTCTGACTGGAAGGATGCCCAGCTGAACACCGCTAAGGAGATCCTTGCCTATGAGCTGACAAAGCTTGTCCATGGCGAGGAAGAGGCAAATAAGGCACAGGCAGCAGCCAAGGCCCTGTTTGTGGGCGGCGGTGACGATGCCAATATGCCCACCACCGAGATTGGTGCTGATAAGCTGACTGACGGCAAGATCGGTATTCTGAATCTGATGGTAGCTTGCAAGCTTGCAGCATCCAACGGCGAAGCCCGCCGTCTGGTGCAGCAGGGCGGTGTGTTCGTCAATGACGAAAAAGTACCTGACCACACCTTTGCTGTCACGGAGGAAATGCTCAAGGATGGCGTTAAGCTCCGTAAGGGTAAAAAGGTTTTCCATAAAGCGGTTCTTGTGTAATAAAAGGATGGGGGCGGCAATTGCCGCCCCGTCTTTATGCAAAATAAGCCTGTAGGCGTTTTTGATTTTCATCGGACAGTTTTCCAAGTGGCAGTCTGCAATCTCCGCAGTCAAAGCCAATATACTTCATTGCCGCTTTGACTGGGATAGGATTTACTTCGCAGAAGAGCAGTTCAATCAGCTTTGAAAGCTGACATTGAAGGGCTGCTGCCGTATCCAGATCGCCGGCAAGTGCGGCATTGGCCATAGCGGCCGTTTCCATTGGACAGACATTGGAAACAACAGAGATCACCCCTTGACCGCCTAAGCTGATCACAGGGACGATCTGGTCATCGTTGCCTGACCATACACAGAAATCCGGGCTGCATTCCCGTTTAATGCGGGTGATCTTTGTAATATCCGGACTGGCTTCTTTGACGCCGGCTATATTTGGTATCTTGGATAGCTTTTCATATACAGACACAGGAATATCTACACCTGTGCGTGTGGGTACATTATATATGATTATGGGGATCCGCACGGCATTTGCTATGGACAAATAATGGGCAAGAAGTCCCTCCGGGTTTCCTTTGTTATAATATGGCGCAACCACCAGAAGTGCATCTGCACCGGCCTTTTCGGCAGCGATGCTCAGTTCTACTGCGTGAGCTGTGGAATTGGTCCCGGTCCCTGCAATGATGGTGCAGCTGTTCCCTGCATATTCTTTCGACCGACGGAATAGTTCAACTTTTTCTGCGTCACTGACAGTGGGAGATTCCCCGGTTGTTCCGCACAGCACAACTGCCGGGATGCCGGCTTCAATCTGCCTGCGCAGCAATTGCTCTGCCATTGGGTAGTTGACCTTTCCATCCAGAAACGGTGTGACAAGAGCCGTACATGCTCCGGTAAAGACAGTTTTATTCATAAGCTGATACCTCCATCCCAATCTATGCGGTGATGACGGTAATTGCGTGTTGCAAATTCAGGAAAAATCGTCTATACTAGTAAAAAATTATAAGTGGAGGAATCGCATTTGAAGACCCACGATTTTTGGTATGATCTGCCGGAAGAACTGATTGCGCAGACACCACTGCAGCAGCGGGATACTTCCCGGTTGTTGGTTTTGGACCGTGAAAGCGGAAAGGTATCTCATCGGCATTTTTATGATATTATTGACTACCTGCATCCCGGAGATTGCCTGGTGATGAACGATTCCCGGGTGCTGCCTGCAAGATTGCTGGGACACCGTCCTACCGGCGGTGCTGCGGAGCTTTTATTGCTGCGTGACCTCGGTGACAAGAAGTGGGAATGCCTTGCAAAACCCGGCAGAAAGCTTCAGGAAGGGCAGGAGGTCATTTTTGGAAACGGGGAATTGACTGCGACGATTTCAGAAGTGCTGCCAGACGGAAATCGTGTTGTTGAATTTCACTTTGAAGGCATTTTTCTGGAAGTCCTGGAGCGATTGGGAAAAATGCCGCTGCCGCCCTATATCAAAGCAGAGCTGCAGGATCAAGAGCGGTACCAGACGGTGTATTCCCGTGAAGTTGGCTCTGCTGCTGCACCTACTGCCGGTCTGCATTTTACCAATGAACTTCTGGAGAAAATCCGCCGGAAGGGAATTAAGACGGCGTTTGTCACATTGCATGTTGGTCTGGGTACGTTCCGTCCGGTGAAGGCCGAGGAGATCACGGAGCACCATATGCACTCAGAACTTTGTATGATGAGTGAAGAAACGGCGAAGATCCTAAATGAAACCAAAGCATCCGGCGGCAGAGTGATTTGTGTGGGAACTACCTCCTGCCGAACTCTGGAATCCCTTGTCAATGAGGATGGGAGCTTTGGAGCGAATAGTCGTTGGACGGATATTTTTATCTATCCTGGATATTCCTTTAAAGCAATGGACGGGTTGATTACCAACTTCCATTTGCCGGAAAGCACACTTGTGATGCTGGTTTCGGCTTTTGCCGGACGTGAAAAAATACTGGCTGCCTATGAAGAAGCTGTACGTGAAAAATATCGTTTCTTTTCTTTTGGCGATGCAATGACTATACTTTGAGAGGAAAGCTATGTTTGAACTGAAAAAAACAGAGGGTACAGCTCGGCGTGGTGAGTTTACCTGTGCACACGGCACGGTGCAGACCCCCGTGTTTATGAATGTTGGTACCCAGGGTGCCATTAAGGGTGCTCTGAGTGCCAAAGACCTAAAGGATATCGGCTGTCAGGTGGAGCTGTCCAACACCTATCACCTGCATTTGCGTCCCGGTGATCAGCTGGTGAAGGAATGTGGTGGTCTGCATAAGTTTATGACCTGGGATGGGCCGATTCTCACCGACTCCGGTGGATTCCAGGTATTCTCCCTGGCATCCTTGCGCAAGATCAAGGAAGAAGGCGTTACCTTTGCTTCTCACATTGATGGACATAAGATCTTTATGGGTCCGGAGGAGAGTATGCAGATCCAGTCCAATCTGGGTTCTGATATCTGCATGGCCTTTGATGAGTGTATCGAGAATCCTGCACCCCGGGATTACGTCAAGCAGAGCGTTGACCGTACCTACCGCTGGCTGGAGCGCTGCAAGGCAGAAAATGCCAGATTGAATGCTTTGCCGGATACGGTAAATAAACAGCAGATGCTTTGGGGCATCAACCAGGGTGGAACTTATGCAGATATTCGTGTGGACCATATGAAGCGGATCGCAGATCTGGATCTGCCCGGCTATGCCATCGGTGGATTGGCTGTTGGAGAGACCGCTGAAGAGATGTATGACATCATTGAAGCGGTGGAACCCCATATGCCCAAAGACAAGACCCGTTATCTAATGGGTGTTGGTACCCCTACTAATATTATCGAGGCTGTTGCCCGGGGTGTTGATTTCTTTGACTGTGTCATGCCTGCCCGTAATGCCCGGCACGCCCGGCTGTTTACCTGGGAGGGCGCTATTAATCTGAAGAATGCCAAGTATGCCAGGGATCTAAGTCCCATCGATCCGCAGTGTGACTGCCCGGTTTGCCGCCGCTACAGCCGTGCCTATATCCGTCATCTGTTTGTGGCTGAGGAGATGCTTGCAATGCGCTTGTGTGTGATGCATAACCTGTATTTCTACAATAAGCTGATGGAGCGGATCCGGGATGCTCTGGATAATGGCTGTTTTGAAAAGTTCAGATGTGAATATTCTGAAAAATTAAGCCGTAGAATCTAAATATACCTTGCTTTTTATCCAAACAATGGTATAATAGGGAAGAAATTATAAACGAAGGAGTTATTTTCAATGCTGAATTTTTTAACTGACGCTCCCGCTGCCGGCGGTCTTGGCGGTTCTACCATCATCATGCTGGTGGTTATGATCGCAGTATTCTACTTCCTGCTGATCCGTCCCGAGAACAAGCGGAAGAAGGAAGCTGAGCAGATGCGTTCCAACGTTAAGGTCGGTGATGAGATCACCACCATCGGTGGCATCATTGGCAAGGTTGTTAGTGTGAAGGAGGAGAAGTTCGTCATCGAGACCAGTGCTGATCAGGTTCGTATCGAGTTTGCAAAGTGGGCACTGTCCACCAATGAAACTGCCGCAGCTGCCGCAAAGGAAGAAGCCAAGAAGGCTGCAAAGAACAAGGAAGACTAATACTAATAAAAAAGCTTCGGCATTATGCCGAAGCTTTTTTATTATGCTGTTTCCATACGCCCCAAAGGCGCACCAAGGTTGAAACCATAAGAATCCCCACAGCAATGGCACCGGCAATGGCAATGGTGTGTGTACCCTTGGAGGCGAAGCCAGCCATATCACCTCGTACCACATAACCGGTTGTATAGTAAATGCTGGCACCCGGAATCAATGGGAAAATTGAAACCACAAGGTAGGAAATTGCTGGGTATTTACGGATGCGTGCCATAGCCTCGGAGTAAGCGGCAGAGACGATCGCAGCGCCGAAGTAAGCCAGGATATCACTGCCGGAAAAATGGAGGACGGCACAATAGGCAGCCCAGGACAAGCCGCCACCGAGGATACAAAGGGCAACGCCCGGCCCATGAATATTGAAGATCATAGCAAAGCCCAGGCAGCCGATGCTGGCAGCGATACACTGGAGCAGCCATACGTATTCGATGGCAATGGATGAGTCAGGAATCGCCCAAATGAGATCTGCAAGGTTCAATGCCGCACCTGTTCCCAGAGCGATTGCTGCTGCAATCAGAAGAACCTGAACGATCCGGTTTGTACCGGAGTTTGTGTCGCCGAAGATGATATCACGCATCGCATTTGTAAACAACAGACCGGGGACCAAGAGCATTAAAGCACCGATTACCACGGCATCGGTGTTCCCGGCGAAACCAATAGATCCGGTTGCGTAAGCCACAAGTGTCATCAAAAATGCGGAAGCTATAGTCGTAAAGAAAGGGTTGACCTTAAGCCTGCCAAGAAAGCTGTCTACGAGGCCCACAACGACGCCGCAGATTCCGGAGCACACTCCATCGATCAGCGTACCGCCGAAGAACAGAGCAAAACCGAATGCACCAAGAAAATGTCCTGTAAGCTGAATGAAGCTCGGGTACTGGCGGCAGGCTTTTTTTGTTTCCTCGAGCCATGCAAAGGCTGTGTCGATTGGGGGGACCTTGGCGCAGATTTTGCGGCTTAAATTGGAGAACTGTTCGACACATTCCAGATTGTTTCCGTGATGACCAACACGGCGCAGCCTTGTAATGCATTGACCGTCTGCGGCTTTGATGCTGACGGTCATACAGTTTGGAATGGCAAAGACCTCGGACTGCATTCCATAAGCAGCCAGAATGCGATTAATGCTGTCCTCCACCCGGAAAGTTTCTGCTCCGCTCATAGCCAGCTGATAGCCAAGCTCTGTTGCGAGATCCAGAAGTTTATCATTGTTCATTGCAGAACCCTCTTTTATCTAATCTACCAATCCAGTATATCACACTATGAGAAAAATACAAGGAAGAAAAGACCGCTGAAGTGTTCCTTCAGCGGTCGAATATTATTTGCGAACGAACAGAACACCGAGGGTGGCAGGCCCACAGTGGCACGATACGGTACATCCGGCTTTGGTCCAATAAGTATTTTCAAAGTTGTCGTACAGTGCAACAGCATCCTCAACAGCCTTAAGGCAATCGTCAGTGACAGGTGTACGGGTAACAAACAGAGTGCCTTTATCCAGATCATCCCGGTCAGCCAGACGGTCCTTAACATAGCTTGCAAGGCACTTGGAATAGCTGCCACGGTACTTCTTAACAACCGCCATTTTGCCGTTCTTGACCTCAATACAGGGTTTCAGGTTCAGCAGGTTTGCACCCAGCGCAGCAACGGCAGTGCAGCGGCCGCCCTTGACCATGTACTTCAGCTGATCCAGCAGGAAGCTTGCTTCCACCTTGTCGGTAAATTCTACCAGCTGTGTATAGATGTCATCCAGACTCTCGCAGGTTTTGGCCAGCTCGCATGCTTTCAGCACTACAAGGCCCTGACCGGTGGACAGGTTCCGGGAATCCACCACACGGACATTGTCAAACTCTTCGGCAGCCAGACGAGCGTTTTGATGGCAGGAGGAGAATTCTGCGCTGATATTGATGTGCACAACACCGTCATATTCCTTTGCGTACTTTGAAAAGATTTCGGTGTACTCTTCGATATTCAGTGCGGTGGTGGAACACAGATCACCACCGGCTGCCACGTGGGCAAAAATATCGGCAGGCATAATGTCGACGCTGTCACGGTATGCCTTACCGCCCTTTACAACGGTCAGAGGAACGATGGTGATGTCATATTTTTCAACAAGTTCTTTGGAAAGGTCACAGGTGCTGTCAGAAATAATCTTAATGTTCATTATAGACTCCTTTGAATGTTTTGTTTCAGTTTGAATTGGGAACCGGTGTTTTATCCATCATAAAGCAGCAGGGTTCCACATCTTTTTTTCGCAGATATCCTGCACCCCAGTCCCGCATTGCCACCAGAACAGGCATCAAGCTGCTGCCCAATGCGGTGAGAGAGTATTCCACTTTTGGTGGAATTACGGGATAAACCTCACGGTGCACAAGCTTTTGGGATTCCAGTTCACGCAGCTGCTGGGTCAGCATCTTCGGGGTTGCGCCGGAGATCAGTTTTTTTAGTTCGGAAAAACGGAGCTTTCCTTCGGACAGATGCCACAAAATCAGGGCCTTATATTTGCCGCCGATCAGTTCCAAGGTAGCTTCCACAGGGCAGCAATCATTGGTTTTCAACTCGACACCTCCACAGTATCCAAAAAGATAGTATAGCACAAATTAGTGCATACTTGTTTTTTTAGAATTGGATGTTAAAATAGTATCACAGGACAGTTATAAAGTCAATATTTTTACAGATTGCTCTGGAGGTGAACTATGGAACTGAAATTTAATGTTACTGGAATGACTTGTGCGGCTTGTTCAGCCCGGGTCGAAAAAGTAACTGCTCAGGTACCGGGAGTTACAAAGGTTGAGGTTAACCTGCTGGCAGGAAAAATGACTGTGATTGCAGATAGTGACAATGTGGTACCGCAAATTATCTCTTCCGTACAGAACGCAGGCTACGGTGTATCCATTCCCGGCAAAAAGTCTGAAAAGGAACCACCAAAGACTGACACGGCTCTTACGGATATGAAGAAGAGAATCGTTGGTTCTGCCATAAGCCTTATTATTTTGATGTACTTCACAATGGGCCATATGATCGGATTGCCGGCACCTCATTGGTATCACGGGACAGAAAATGCGCTGGTAGCGGCATTGCTGCAATTCTTTTTGACCTTGCCGCCGATCTATTTGAACCGTGTCTACTATTCCCGTGGTCTTAAGGCTCTGTGGCACAAAGCACCCAATATGGATTCATTGATCGCTGTCGGTTCCGGTGCAGCACTGATTTACGGTGTTGCGGCCCTGTTCCGTATTGCGTATGGAGTTGGTCATGGCGACTGGAACACAGTCAGCTTTTACAGCGAGAATCTGTATTTTGAGTCTGCAGCGATGATCGTTACACTCATCACACTGGGTAAATTCCTGGAGACAAGAGCTAAGGGAAAAACGGGGGATGCCATTCGAAAGCTAATGGACATCAGTCCCAAAACAGCAACTGTACGCCGTAACGGCGTTGAGGAAAGCATTCCTGTGGAGCAGGTGCAGCTTGGAGACACGGTGATCGTACGTTCCGGTGGCAGGATCCCGGTGGACGGCACGGTCGTTTCCGGACGGGGTGCCGTGGACCAAAGTGCGCTTACCGGCGAAAGTATACCGGTTGAAAAGGAGCCAGGCAATGCGGTTGCTGCGGCATCCATCAACACCGAGGGATATCTGGAGATCCGGGCAGAAAAAATCGGCGAGGACACTACACTGGCCCAGGTGATCCGTATGGTGGAGGAGGCCGGTGGATCGAAAGCGCCTATTGCCAGACTTGCGGATAAGATCGCCGGTATATTCGTTCCGGTGGTAATGGCCATCGCCGTGATCGCATTCGCCGTTTGGCTTATCGCTGGTCAATCTCTTGAATTCTCTTTGACTACTGCTATAGCGGTTCTGGTGATCTCCTGCCCCTGTGCATTGGGTCTTGCCACACCGGTAGCGATTATGGTGGGAACCGGTCGTGGTGCACAGCTTGGTGTCCTGTTTAAAAATGCTGAGGCTCTCGAGAGTCTCCACAAAGTCGATACGGTGGTTTTGGACAAGACCGGTACCCTCACAAAAGGAAAGCCTGCTGTAACAGATATTATTCCGAATGGAATTTCAGATGGTGAATTGCTAAAATTTGCAGTATCATTGGAGTCCAGCTCTGAGCATCCTTTTGCTAAGGCGATCATGGAAAAAGCAAATACGGTGTCGCCTTTTGCTGTTTCTGATTTTGAGACCTTGCCGGGGCAGGGTGTATCTGCTATAATAAATGGAAAGAGATACTTTGGTGGAAATCATCGTCTGATGGACCTGCTGCAAATTGATGTTCCTGAGTATCGGGAATTTACGCAAGCTGGTAAAACGCCGCTTTATTTCGCCTGCGAGGATAAAGACTACCTTGGTGCAATCGTTGCAGCAGATGTATTAAAAGATGACTCTGTGGAAGCTGTGCAAGCGATGCTGCAGCTGAAAATGGATGTTGTGATGCTTACCGGAGATAATGACCAAACTGCAAAGGCGATTGCAGCAACGGCCGGTATTTCTCACATAATCGCCGATGTTCTGCCTGGTGATAAAGCAAGTGCCATCAGGAAATTGCAGGAGCAGGGAAAAAATGTTTTGATGGTTGGCGACGGGATCAATGATGCTCCGGCACTGGTAACGGCAGATGTTGGTATGGCCATTGGAGCTGGTACGGACATTGCCATTGAGTCTGCGGATGTGGTGCTGATGAACAATTCCCTGAAGGGTGTTGCTGATGCGGTCGCACTGAGTAAGGCGACCATCCGCAATATTCGTCAGAATCTGTTTTGGGCATTCTTCTATAATTCATTGGGAATCCCCATTGCCGCTGGCGTTTTGTATCCTGCTTTCGGGATCCAGTTAAGCCCAATGCTGGGAGCTGCTGCAATGAGCTTGAGTTCTGTTTTTGTTGTTACAAATGCCCTGCGTCTTCGCTTCTTTAAGAAGAAATCTACTGACCAACAGGGGATTAGATCTGACAAACCGAAGGAGGAAATTAAGATGGAAACTGTGATTAAAGTCGAAGGTATGATGTGTCCGCACTGCAAGGCCAGGGTGGAAAGCGTTTGTAAGCAGATTTCCGGTGTTGTGGATGCCGTGGTGGATCTGCAGGAGAAACAAGTTACCGTCACCGGTGAAGCGTCAGTTGATGCGCTAAAGAAGGCAATCGTTGATGCAGGGTATGAGGTTATCGACTGATCAAGTACGATTTATTGTACAGAACCGTTGTTAAAATATGACCATAAACCGAAAGGAGTTATGGTTATGTTTTCTGTTAAGTATGTTCGTGGTCACATTCAGGTTTATGATTTGAGAGGGAATTTCCTGTTTTCTGCGGATTCAGAACGGGAGCTTAGAGAGGAAATGATGGAGTATGCGCAATCTGCGGCTTGATCTTTGTTATGAAGGTACCCGATACCGTGGATGGCAGCGCCTTCCCGGTGCTGAAAATACCATACAAGCAAAGCTGGAAGCGGCACTTTCCCGAATTTTGGAAGAGCCTATTGAAGTCAGCGGCAGCGGGCGTACGGATGCCGGTACCCACGCAATGCGGCAGGTTGCCAATTTCCATTGTAATTCTACAATGCCTGCGCAGCAGATCCTTGAACAGCTGCGCAGGTATCTTCCGGAGGATATCGGCATATACTCCTGCAGAGATGTATCCGAAAGATTTCACGCACGTCTCAATGCCAAGACAAAAACCTACCGCTATCGGGTGTGGAACAGCCAGAACCCCTGTGTGTTTCAGCGAAAATTCGTTTACATTGATCCACGGGAACTGGATATGGAGAAAATGCGGTCGGCAGCGAAGCTGTATTTAGGACAGCATGATTTCTCTGCTTTCTGCGCCAATAAGCGAATGAAAAAATCAACGGTTCGCTATATCCAAAGCTTTGAAATCCAACGGGATGATAACGAAGTTGTATTTATAGTTACAGGAAATGGTTTTTTGCACCATATGGTTCGTATTATGGTGGGCACACTGCTGGAAGTCGGCAGGGGAGAGCGACAGGTGGATTCTGTTTCGGCACTTTTTGGGGCACTCCGTGCTGATGCCGGTGAACTGATCCCTGCCTGCGGTTTATGCCTTATGGAGGTAAACTATTGAATATTCAAATTTTCGGAAAGAATAAATGCTTTGAGACGAAAAAAGCAGAGCGCTATTTCAAGGAACGCCGTGTGAAATACCAGATGATCGATTTGATCCGATACGGCCTTTCCGGCAAGGAATTTGATGCCGTTTTGCGTGGTGTTGGCGGTATTGATAATCTGATCGACTGGGATGGAAAGTCTCAGGAGATTACGAATATGAAGTATATGGAGGATGTTCTTGCTAAGGAGGACAAGGTCTTTGACGATCCATCTTTGATGCGAACACCGATCGTACGTAACGGCAAACAGGTTACGGTTGGTTATTGCCCGGATGTTTGGGCTAAGTGGGAATAACACGAAAGCAGTCTCTCGGAAGAGAGACTGCTTTTTCCTGTGTTGGTGAACATATTTTTCTTGCAATATTAACAAAAAGGTGGTATTCTAGGAGGGCATAATGACCAAAGTATTGGAAGCTGTCAACGGGATTGTTTGGGGCTTACCGGTATTGATCGGTATTATTGGTGTTGGGATATACTTAACCTTGCGCACAAGATTTGCGCAAGTCACCTTATTCCCAAGGGCACTATCCACTTTTTGCGGGCAATTTCTCGGGAAAAAGCAGCTTGGTGGAAGATCTTCATTCCGGGCGCTATGTACCGCCCTTGCCGCAACGGTTGGAACGGGGAATATTGCAGGTGTTGCCGGTGCGATCGCACTTGGCGGACCGGGTGCTGTATTTTGGATGTGGATCTGTGCATTTTTGGGGATGGTGACCAAGTTTGCTGAGGCTGTTCTAGCGGTGCGATACCACGCATTAGATCAAAATGGTGAACGGGTATCTGGACCGATGTATATGATTCGCAATGGCCTTGGGAAACGGTGGGACTGGCTTGGTGGCCTATACTGTTTTTTTGGTGTTGTGGCTGCTTTTGGTGTTGGCAATGCGACCCAGATCAATACACTGGTTGGCGGAATCAATGACTTGATCTCCGGTTTTGGTGTTCAGCAAACGACTGCAGGTGATCTGCTGATGGGTGTGTCGCTGGCGGTTCTGATCTTGATGATCCTCCGTGGTGGAGCGGGGCGCATTGGTGCTATTGCAGAAATGCTTGTGCCATTTGCGTCGGTAATGTATCTGCTGTTGGGTGCGGGTGTTTTGATCGTCAGGGCATCGGAACTGTCAAATGCGTTCTCTTTGATCTTTCTGGGAGCGTTCTCACCGGAAGCTGTTACCGGAGGGATGCTTGGTTCGGCCTTTACAGCCTTGCGCACCGGAGCCTCCCGTGGCACTTTTACCAATGAAGCGGGGATGGGTACGGCGGCCATTGCTCACGGTTCGGCGCAGGTTCGCCATCCTGTGGATCAGGGATTGATGGGAATCGTTGAGGTGTTTCTGGATACCATTGTGATCTGCACGATGACTGCACTTGTGATCCTTACCAGCGGTGTTGGTATTCCTTATGGAATGGATGTAGGTGCATCGCTGACAACAGATGCTTTTTCGCTGATATATGGTCCTTGGATCCGTGTCCCTTTGGTGCTGGCCTTGTGCTGTTTTTCTATCGCCACAATTCTTGGTTGGGGGCTGTACGGTGCCAGATGTGCTCAGTACCTGTTTGGGGACGGAGCGTGGAAAATATTTACAATTTTCCAGGGAGCTGTTGTTGTTTTAGGCGCAGTGCTGAAAACCGGGACTGTCTGGATGCTTGCGGAGATTGTAAATGGTTTAATGGCCATTCCCAATTTGATTGTTTTAATGTTATTATCGCCGGAGCTTGTTCGGCTTACCAATGAATATAAAATTATGTGCGGCAGGAATGATGTCGCCGGAGGTACATATGAAAATATCCATAAATGCAAATCGCTGCGAGCCTTCTCCTATGAGAAAGTTCCACCCCCTGGCTGTTAAAGCAAAAAAATCAGGTGCCAAGATCTATCATTTGAATATCGGTCAGCCGGATATTGCCACTCCGCAGGCGTTCTATGATGCGGTAAATAGCTTTTCAGAGAGCACCCTTGCATATGACGCTTCTCCCGGCTCTCCTATTCTGATTGAGGCGATCCGTAATTACTACAAAAAGCTGGGTGTGGATCTTGAGCCTGAGGATATTTTGATCACCACCGGCGGCAGTGAGGCTCTGCTCTTTACCTGTCTGAGCATTTTGGATCCTTACACGGAAGAGATCATTCCGGAACCTTATAATCCTAATTATACTACCTTTGTTCACGCTGCTGGCGGTGTGATTCGTGCACTGCATACCGGTCCGGAAGAAGGTTACCACTATGCGGATAAAAAGAGGATCAGAAAGCTGATCACGAAGAACACCCGTGCCATTATGATCACTAATCCCGGCAACCCCACCGGTGTTGTTTTGGATGAAGGTGAGATGCGGATGATCGCCGATATTGCAAAAGATAATGATCTGTTTTTGATCTCTGATGAAGTCTACCGTGAATTCTGCTATGACGATAAGTTTGGAATTCCTACGATGGGACGTTTTGAGGATATCAAGGATAATCTTGTAATTATTGA
>JAFSFK010000086.1 GCA_017435245.1 Oscillospiraceae bacterium
CTGCCATGGCCTTGTCCTTCTGCACAGTGCTCTTGGCGAACAGATTATCGCAGTAGGCAACCACAGAACCGGTACGGGGGTTGGATACCTCCTGGCCGGCTGCGTTACAGATGACCACGGTAACTTCGTCGGTCATTTCCTTGGCAAATACCTTGACAGGGATCTGGTTCAAGGCTGCGTTGAAGGCAGTCCACTCAGACTGAGGAATCTCATAGGTGTAGTCGCCGTCCTCACGGGCGATGGTGACCTTTGCGTAGTTATCGGTGCCGGTGAGCAGAGCCTTGTTGTAAACGAAGTTCAGAACCAGCTCGTTGCCCAGGGTCATAGTAGAACCGGCAAAGTCGAACTTCTCGATGACAACAGGCTCCTCATAGCGGCACAGGACCATCCATGCGGTATCGGCTTGGATGTTCTCGCCCTCATTGATCGCTGCGAAGGGAGACATGCCCAGTTCAGTGTTGAACCAGCCCTGAATTCCGCCGTGTCCCTTGATAAAGCGCATCAGGTCAACGGTCAGGGGGTACAGACCATCAGCACCCATGGCTGTGTTATAAGCCCCCATTGCCTCCAGGAAGTCGTAGTTATAGGTAGCACCGTTCTCCTCGTAGCTGCCACGCAGAGTCAGTGCGCCTTCGCAGATCTGGCTCAGATCGAACTCATCCGTGATCAGATCCACATACAGCACAGGACCGTCAGCGGTATCCAGATGATAATAACCATCCGCACCAGCCACAGCGGAATGTGCCTCGGTCAGATTGACCTCCAGCATCGTCTCATCTCCGGTCAGGGCACCAAAGTCAGCAGAAGGAGTATGAACATTTTCATAGACCAGATACTCAGTTTCTTCCGGTTCCTCGCCGTCTGCAGTCTTGACTACAGAAATGACGAACGCATCCTCAATGCCGGAAACACCGATATAAACGGCCTGACCAACATCGGTACATTCCCACTCACAGTAGCTGGCCATCGCACCGGGATCGCTCAGGAACCACTCGCCGTAGCCCCAGATGCCCAGAGTTGCCCAGGCGGGAGCGCTGATCCTGTAAGTGCCGGCCTCGGTGGGCTCAAAGACATAGATGGTGGTAACTGCGGTATCCAGCAGGGTGCGGGTATTGTCACCAACCACCAGAGGATTCTCGTAGTCGATCTCATAGTCAGCCTGTTCCACCTCACCGCCGCCTTCGGCAGGGGTGAAGGTCACATTGAAGGAAACCGTACCGGCAGTTTCCTCGCCAGCATCGGAGTTATAGGCATAGAACATAACTTTCCAGTCGCCGGCAATATCACTGACATGGTTATGCGCAGTCGCATCATACCACTTATCCATACGAAGAGATTCTTCACCATTGGGGAAGATCACCTGGTAATACCAGTCAGGTGTGCAATTGCCTGCGGTGACAGTCAGCGTACCGGCAGTTTCTGCGGTGTATTCCACAACATAACCATCGGTGGTGACGCTCTCATTTTCAACAGCAGCGACCTCGACGTCCTCTTCCTCCTCAAAGTCACCGGCAGTAAAGTCGGTGGTCAGGGTGTACATCATAGCAGGAGCGGTCCAAGTGCTCCAATCTGTCAGAGCATTGATCTGGATCTTCAGTGTCTGTCCGGCAGTAACCACAACTTCCAGATTCTCAGCAACGACCCAGCCTGTGTAGTTCCAGTTCTCGTCCATTTCGGGTTCTGCCAGAGTAAACTGCTCGGAAATGGGCCATTCGCTGTCCTCGGTATAGGTCAGTCTGTCCACAGTGATGTTGGCACCGTCGGTTACATCCAGAACCACCTTGCCGTTTTCGGTTGCGGTCCAGATGTAGTAGTAGTCTGCGCCTTCCTCCAGATCACGGGTGCTGACAAAGTTGGCAATTTCCTCGATGACCTCGGGATTAGTGGACGCACCAACGGGAGTTGCCAGTGCCAGCGCATAGGTGGCATCGGAAGAACCTGCGTTGGTGATGGAGAATGCGCCCTCATTCTGGGCAGTCTCAACGCCGTCGATAGTCAGGATCATACCGTCCTGACCGTAGTAGTACAGGGTCTTACCTGCGCCAACGGTAACGGAAGCGGTGGCATTGACATATGCGTCATCCCACTCCCACTCAATATAGATGGGATTCAGCTCAGAACCCTCAGGTGCAGTAAACATACCGCCCCAATTCATCTCGATGTTGGTTGCGCCAAGCACCTTGATGATGATCTCGTTTCCTGCCTGCACATCCATCTGGACTTCCATGCCATTGTTGTCCACGCCGTCAAGCAGGAGGGACTTGGTCTCGTCAGTGCTTGTGTTGGTCAGTACGATATCCCAATTCTCTGTGTTAACATCATCAGGATAATAGAAATAACAAGCGATCTTTCCTTCAGTAGCTGCGGTATAGCTATAATAATAGCCATCATCACCTTCGGCCAGAACACAGTTGCCACCGATCATATCCTCGAGCACAACAGGATGCTCCCGGGTACCGTCCTGAACAGGCTGATCGGGTTCATCGCCACCTTCACCGCCCTGACCGCCTTCCAGTCCGCTTACGGTACGGCAGCAGTACATCCAGGGAGTTTCACCGGTTACCTGGTTGAAGGACCATACACCCTGATCCGTTGCGTAATCCCGGTAGAAGATGATCAGATCCTCTGTCAGGGGATAATAGCCGTTTTCATCCATTACAGCTTCATAAGCCTTGATGGCGTTGGCGATGCTGTACTTGATATAAGTACCGTCCTCCAGCTTTTCCTGGGTGTACAGGTACATAGTGGGAATATCGCTGTTGAGCTTTGCAGACAGGATGATATCTTGATAGTTCAGATCGATCAGCAGAATATCGCCGTCGGCGCTATCCAGATGGTAGTAGCCGTCATTGCCCAGCACAGGGGTATGAACGCCGGAAACATCCACATAGCTTCCAAGGGTCCCATCGCCCAGAGAGAACTGGCTCAGAGCCGCCTTGTTCTCATATTCCACCTCTGTGTAAACCACGGGATTGTACTCACCGGTCTTGGCAACATTCACAGTGAATTCGCCCTCAACACCGGAGATACCGATGAAGGCGCTCTGACCCACACCGGTGCAGGTCCACTCATAGGTATTGGTGGTGCTGCCGGGGTCATTGAGGAAGTGCGCACCGCCACCCCAGTAGCCCAGGATCGCATCAGCAGGAGCGGTAAAGGTATACACGCCTACCTCAGCAGGCTCAAATTCATAGATGGTGGTAATGGCAGTATCCAGCAGCGTCAGGGCATTGTCACCCAAGGCCAGAGCGTGGTCATAGTCCACCTCGTACTCCAGCTTCTCTGTTTCGCCGCTGCCCTCAGCAGGAGTCCAGCTTGCGCTGTAGGTAACAACGCTGGTGCCCTCGTCATAGTTGACATAGCCTACGATCCGAGTGGTGTAGGTGATACCCGCAGTCAATTCAAAGGTCAGGGTCTGCTCTGCTCCGGAGCTGAAGCTTCTGGGCAAGCCGATCGTGCCGCCCTCAGCATCCTTGACTTCCGCCTTGAAGCCCTTGGTACCGGAAATGACCAGGGTCATCGTGCCATTGGTCGTGGGGGTATAATCAAAGGTAACAGGCTCAGCCACGGAAGCGGTTACCGCTTCCCCGCTGGCGATCACGCCGCCAACAGGCTCGTCCGTATCGCCGCCCTCTTCACCGCCTTCGCCGCCTTCGCCGTCGATCTCACCTGCCACAAAGCTGGCGGTGATGGTGACGCTGCCGGCAGGCGCATTATTGGGATTGGCTGCATCATAAGTATTCACGATCACGATCACTTCATCACCGGCGTGAACACCCACAGAGTCGGAAAGAACAGGATCAGAGGGATTACCCTCTTCGTCAACAGGTGCATTGACATGCTCATCGGTGGATGCACCGGAGACATTGTTGGTGATGGTATAGAACCAACCGTTTGCGGCAGAGGGATCCACCGCAACGGTAAAGGTACCCTCTTCCTCAGCGGTCCAGGTGTAGTAATAGCCCACAGAAGCCGCCTTTACCGTGGCAGTCACTGCGGTATCCAGTTCCAGAGCCTGGGGATTCTCCCAGGAACCCAGGGGTGCGGAGAAAGCGATATTATAGGTAATCTCAGCGCTGCCGGTGTTGGTGATCACAAACCAGGCAGGTGTATTGGTGCTTTCCTGGATGCAGGCAAAGGACACTGCACCGTCAACAGTGGTGTAGATCTCTTCATTATGCTCCACAGATGCCGCACCGCCGCTGATAGTAAGGATCATATCGTCGACATTGCCGGTGTTGCGGCAATATACGGTTGCGCCCGGGGCCACCTTGACCTCAAAGGTCTTTGCTTCTGCGATATTCAGCAGAAGGGGGTTGTCCTCAGTGCCGGCAGGAGCGGTGAAGTAGCCGGTAGATTCCACGGTCATCGCACCATAGTTTCCATCCACAGGAATAGCGGAAACGGCAACCAAAACCTGTTCGCCAGCTTCCACATCCAAAGAAACAGTGGTGTAGGTCAGCTCTTCGCCAAAGACGGTCTCTACACCATCGGTGGACATCTTCGTGCTGGAACCTGTATTCTGATTGGTCAGCACGATGTCGGCAACCAGCTCGGCCATAGGAACATAAATATCGAAGCTGACGGTGCCAGTCTCAACGGCAGTCCAGATATAGTTGTAGCCATCGTCATCACCGGCTTCCAGCACAGTGGACAGGCTGCCCAGTTCCTCGATCACCTCGGGGTTGTTGTAGGCACCCAGGGGGAAGGTGAACTTGATCTGTGCGTTCAGCTCAGCGGAGCCGGTATTTTCAATATTGAGCAGCAGAGGGCTGTACATACTCTCAACACTGACACCCTCAATGATGGCAACTCCGTTTGCCGCAGCAACGGACACCTCGCCGCAGGTGACGGTAAAGCTGCCCTCACCGGTGACGGTCAGGATCATATCCTGAATTCTGTAAATGCTGTAGTACAGGGTCTTGTAAGCGGGAACGGTGGTATCGGCAGTGATCACCGCACCGTCGGTAGTGTCGTTGTCCAGCAGCTCAATGGGCTGGCTCTCAGAGCCCACAGCGGACTCAAAAGCAGCCGTAAAGACCACAGTGCCGGCAGAATATTCATAAGTTTCGGGGTCGCCGAGGGTATTGACCCAAACGGTGATCACATCGTCCTTAGTCACATCCATAGTCTGGCTGTAAACCACATCGCCCATCGTATCCGTTTCCGCATCATAACCGTCGCTGTAGTAGGTCTTAACGGAACCGGTAGCATTGCTGTTGGAAACAGAATACTCCCAGCCGTTCTCGGCATTTTCAGGCATCGTAATGGTCAGCGTGCCGGAATCCTCGGCGGTCCAGGTGTAGGTAACACCGTCTTCGCTACCTGTCAGGGTCGCAGTGTTCTGGCCCATCTGCAGGGTTAGCTCTTCTGCGGCAAACGCAGCAAAAGGAACCATAGACAGTACCATAACCAGGGCAAGGATCATTGCGATTATTTTTTTCATACAGTTTCCTCCTTGGTTGGTTTTGACTGCGCTTTTAGGCCACAGCCTTCAGGGTAATGGTCAGCTCAAAAGCACTTCCGAAGGGGAACACCTGCTCCTCGGTGGCATATTCATAGCCAGCGGGCAGAGACAGGAGCTTTGCTTCATAGGTGCCTTCATCGGTGACGGTGAAGGTAGCCACACCACTGTCATCGGTAGCGCAGGGCATCATACACAGCTCACCCTGGCAGATCTGAACCATAGTGCCGACAACGGGATTGCCACCCTCGTCTACTACGTTGACGGTGTAGACAATACCGGCAGGCTCAGCCTCGGTAGGAGCCTCAGTAACTTCCTCAGCAGGAGTCTCAACGATTTCCTCTGCAGGAGGTGCCACAGTTTCCTCCACATGGTCACCGCCGCAAGCACACAGGCCCAGCGTCAGAGCCAGTGCCAGCAGCAACATAAGCGTTCTTCTCATAGTATTTTCTCCTTTCGTAATTGTGGGCATATGACGTTGAATGTCCGTGAACCGTGGACATACATCTTTTTCGCCCACACTTACACGTATACCATTTTACTATGGTACCATTTAATACGCTAAATTGCAAGAGTGTTTTTCCAGATAATACCCAATCTCACTTCAAATTCCAGTTTAGCAAGCTGTTTGATTGATGCACTTGCCAAAGCCTTCTCCTTGAGGAGAAGGTGGCACGCCGAAGGCGTGACGGATGAGGTGGACAGTAAAATGGTACGAATTCGCCGAAAACCAATGTGTAATCGTAAGATTTCCTGCACACCTCATCAGTCAAAAATCAAAGATTTTTGACAGCTTCCCCTCAAGGGGAAGCCTTTGGGTGCGGTGCATAACAGCTCGATAAACCGGAATTTACAGCACAAAAAGGAGAGGCCGAAGCCTCTCCTTTTTAAATGATACGATCTTAGCTGAAATAGCCGCAGGCAAACATCCAACCGATCTCCAAATTGATCTTGGGATCCAAGGTGCCATCGTCCAGCTTGAACAGCAGATTGCCCTGCGCATTATCTGCCTGCCACCAGCCCATGTATTTACCGCACTGCTGGATCATATACATAATATCCTTGGTCACGGGATATACACCGTAATCGTTTTGCTCTGCATAATCGCAGCACGCACGCATTACATCTGTATAATCTTCCTTGATGTAATTGCCCTTGTCGTCATAGTCTGCCCAGCGGAATGCCGTTGCCAGATTCTCATTTACACCGCCCACCATAGCGTTGATGTGGATGTAAGGAGGCACATTTTCATTCTTATCCGCCGCCAGCTGCACATACAGGACAGGACCGGTAGAGGAGCCGATGTGATAGAACTTGTCGGAATCGTTGTAGACCAGCTTGATATCACTTGTTTTGGCTGTTAAATCGATACGCTTCAGGGTGCCGTTGGCAGGCAGACCCGTCACAGCAGCCGGTGCCACCGCAGGGGTATACTTGACCCAGGGCAGCTCATTGACATCAAACTGGGCATCGCCCAGACGGGTAATTACCAGAATTCCGTCGGGTACGCCGGTAATACCGATGAAGTGGGTACCACCAATCATACTCTCACCGATAGACAGGGTAAAGGCATTGCCCACATAATCCAGGGTGTTTTCTGTCAAATCGTTGGGTGCGCCGGTACCCCAATAGCTGATCTTGGCGCTGGGGTCGGAAACCTGGAATCGGTAGGTGCCCTGCTCCTCGGGATAGAAGCCGTAATAGTTCACCACATTGGACTGCATACTCACATAGGTTCCGCCCAGTCCTGCCTTCTGATACTGGAAGGTTCCCCAGTGGGTACCACCCTCTGTGGGCAGGACCGAGGTGACCGGGATGGTCAAGCTGGTCACACTGGGTGTCAGTACCGCAATGGCGTCCTCATAGTAGCATCCGCTGCTGGAGAAGCTGAGCTTCACCGTATATGTACCGGGAGCCTGGAGGGTATAGAATACACCCTTGGCATTGGTCATACCGCCGTCGATCTTCTTATCACCGTCATACATCTGAACGATAACATTGCCCATAGTCTTGCCGGTGAAGTCGGTAACGGTAACGGTATAGGTCAGGAATTGGTTATCGCCGCCCTCTTCCTCGATCACCTCGGGAGGCTCGATATATTCCGTGATCTCTTCCTTGCCATTGGGATCGTCCGCCTCGTTGTAAACCTCACCGGGATCCACATAGGCATCCTCGTTCACATCGTCCACAGCAGGCTCACCCGCCGCAACCGCAGCGGTAAATGCGATCTTCCAGCTCTTTGCAGAGTTGGGAGCGGTGACGTGGATACGGACCTGATCCCCCTCCGCCACCTGGATGGAAACGGTCTTGCTGCCGGTATCCTCGGTAGCTGTATCCGTCATCTTAGGTGTTGCCGCTGTGCCTTCCCGGCTCAGAGTCACATCAATACCCGCAGACAACGTATTCGCAGCGTGGCCTCTCTTGGAGGAGAGAGATACCGTCATCGTACCGTCCTTATCCGCAGTAAAGACATAGTAGTAGCCTACCATATCACCGGTATCCAGGGTCAGAGTCATCTCGCCGGTGTAGGGTTCGGGATTCTGGCGGGTACCCAGGGTATCATAGGACACCTCAACGGTATAATTCTGTTCTGTGTCCCCATTGTTGCGGATCCCCAGCAGACCAACGACCCGCTCGGAAGATTCGGGGATGGTCACACTCTGCTGCTCGGTGCCGTTCCAAACCAACAATCCGTCACCGCCGACAGCCGCTGTAGCGCCTGCCACATCCTTGACCTTGTAATATACCGTCTTTCCTGCAGGGATCTGCACGGTATCAAAGGTCTTGAACACACCCTCAAGAATTATAGGATTCTGCTGAGAACCCAGAGGGTACTTCAGTTTTACGGTATAGCCTTCGGCAACCTCACCGCCGTTCACAAAGGAAACCAGCGCAGGTGCTTCTTCCTCCAGCTGTACGGTGAGCACACCGTCCACAGCCGTATAGGTCACACCGTTATAGATCACCTGTGCATTTTCGTCGGCAATGGTCATTTCCATTCCCGCCACGCCGGACATGCTGTACCATACGCCCTCTCCGGCGCTGAGGGTACGGGTAGTAATGGTGGTCATATTGCTGATGGTCACAGGGTTGCTCTTGGTACCCCAGGGATGACCCACCCGGACGGAGTATTTCTCCATCTGGTCACTGCCGTTGTTGCAGAAAGCAACCAGTGCAGGGTCCTCACTGCCCAGCTCCACCGTAACCGCACCGTTTTCAGCGGTATAGGTCTTGCCGTTATAGATAATAGCAGCATCGGGATCGGAGATGATCAGTGCCTCGCCGGCAACGCCGGTCAGACTGTAGTACACCTTTCCGCCCTTGTTCAGACCACGGGTAGAAATATAGGTATAGGTCTGATCCAACGTCACGGGATTTTTCTCGTGTCCCCAGGGATAGCCGATATTCAATCTGTAGGATTTTGGGGTATCGGAGGTATTCCGGACCGCCAGCGTAATGGCAGCCGTTCCCTCGGGGAACTGCACCGTCACCATTCCATCCACTGCTTTGTAGGTCTGGCCGTTATAGATTATCTCTGCGGTTTCATCCAGGATCCGCAGGGTCATACCGCCGGCACCGGAGATGGAATAATACTCCGCCTGGTCTTTGGTAAGGATCCCCGTATAAATGGGGAATTTACCATTGATCTTGATGGGATTCTTCTGGCTGCCGGGCTTATGGATCAGCTTGATCGTCATAGAGGTCTTACCTTCGGCGAAGGAGAAGCTCTCTGCGGGAGAGGCATAACCCTCAGGAATTCCGCCGTACAGGGAAACCGTATAGTCACCCTCCAGCTGATTGATCTTGTAAACGCCGTTGGCATCGGTGTTTCCGTACACAGAAGAAGAGGATGCGCTGAACAGCACCACCACACCGGATACAGGCTTGCCGTTGGGGTCAAGCACCTTGACGGTGTAATCCAGATACTTCAGCTTCTGCATCTGAATATCCAAAGTTGTGATCTTGTCTGTCAGCTCATATTCTGTTTTTTCCAGCTTGTAACCGGAAGGAACACTCACCGTAGCCATATAAGGTCCGGGAACCAGATCGGTCTTGGCAATACCCTGCTCATCGGTGATGATGCTCTTATCCACCTTCACCTCGTTCTTGGCGGGGTCTTCCGGCTCAGTTTCCTCTGTAGGATCTGTGGGTGCGTTGGGATCTACAGGGGGGACATAAGTAAAATCGCCCTTGATATTCACCGCCACACCGGAGATCGGCTTTCCAGCATCATCCTTTACGGTGATGGTATAGGGCTGGGTGGGAAGCACATCCTTCTTCTCTTCCTCTCCGTCACCCTCCTCCAGCATCAGTTCAAAGCGGAAAGAACCGGCGGGAATGTAGTTGTTCTCGTCACGGGCAACCGCCACGCTGAATTCCACAGTGTCGCCCTTCTTGACCTGTACGGAAACAGTCTTGTAGCCGTCCTCGTCCGTCTTTCCGTCCGAATCCGTGTTTCTCAAAGCGCCGGATCGCAGATTATACAGGTGGAAGCCGTACTTACTGACACTGCTGCGCAGACAGCGCGCCGTCAGAGTGCCGGATTCTGTCACAGTATAGCGGCCAAACACGCCTTTTTCATTTCCCGCTCCGGTACTGATATCAAATTCGCCCAAGCTCAAAGAATAGGGGTTACCCATCGTACCCTTGGGCAAATACATAGAAACATAATAGGTCTGTTTTTCTTTGCCTACATTCGTGATCTGCAATTCAACAGGCGTAGAGGGTCCCTCGGAACTGATGGTAATGGTAAGAGAGCCATTGGTGGGTTTATACTCTTTTCCTTTATAGATCAGAACAAAATCCTGGCCCTTTACCGTCAGGATCCTATCGTCGGTAACCTTATAAATGTTAAAATAGTAGGTCTCTCCGGGATCCAGGGTGATCTCAAAATCCGAGTCCGAGGGTGTGGAAGGGTTTTCCTTGGTACCCTCTTCCTCTTCCACGATCTCCTCGATGCTTTCAATCGCCTTGGCCTCATAGTCATCCGCAGTAAAGTACGCAAACAGCTGCTCAAAGGTATTGGCAGAATCGATGCTGCCTCTGTGGATCAGAACGATGTTGCCAAAACGGTCGATGACCACCGTGGTGGGATAGGCGGTCAGCCCCATCATCTGCTCCCACAAAGCATCCACCTGGGCCATGGGGAAGGTAAGCCCCAACTCCTTCTTGAACTGGGCAATGGCCGCTTCATCGGCATTCACCGGGTTCATCGCCAGGATCTCAAGCTTATCCTTATACTTCTCATAGGCCTCCTGCATAAAGGGGAATTCCATCTGGCAGGGCACACACTCCAGATACCAGAAGTTCAGCACCACAGCCTTTTTGGTCTTCAGCAGCTCGGAAAGGGTATGCTCCACCCCATCGGTATCGGTGATGGTGAAGTCCATCATCACATCGCCCAGCTTGTAGGTGAGGTTTTTCATATCCTCATCGCTCATTACGCCTGCGCCCAGAACGATCTCGGTAAGCTCACCGGTGATGGGATACTGTGCCTCCACCGCATAGCCGGTGGGGACATTGCCCAGAACCGCCACATAGGCATCGCTGTAAGGAGCGGTGAAAGACATTTTGCCCTCAGCATTTGTTTTGTCAAACCAAACAAGCTCTGTCTGGGTCTCATCCTCATAGATGTAAACACCCACGCCCTCCATAGGCATATCGGTACTGTTTTTCACCAGCACTGTATAGGTCATATCCCCGGTAGGCGTCTTTTCTCCACGTCCGCCGCCAAACACCAAAATGGCAGTCAGTACCAGTGCCAGCAGCACCACCAGAGCAATGCCAACGATCAGCAGGATCTTTTTATTCTTTGTCATTGCGTCCTCCTTTCAATAAGGGGAGACTTGTTCACTGTTATCCGTTAATGTAACAGCACATAAACAGCCAGGTGATCTCGTGATTCAGACCCATGACCTGATTCTGATTTTCATCCAGGAAGATATATCCGGGACTCTGGGGATCAAACCAGCCATAGTGGTCGCCACGCATCTGAATGATGTACTTCAGATCCTCGGTCAGCGGATACACACCGCTTTCTTCGTCGACGCACTTGATGTACTCCAGCAGACATTCGCTGTAGGATTCCTTCTTAACGAATTCGCCGTTTTCATCATAGAAATACTTGGTAACACCGGAATGCTCCAGAATAGTCTCAAAGGAATCCAGATATCTGGAACCGCCGGACTTTTCACCCAAACGAACCAAGACCAGAGGACCGTCCGTGCTGTCCAGATGATAGAAGCCGCTGTCATCCAGCACCAGGTTGTAGGTATCGGTGGAAGCCTTCAGGTCAAATTCGCCAAAGGTAGTGCCAGCGGGCAGGGTGTAGGGTGCCATCGTATGGGTAGCCTGGTAAACCTGCCAGGGCTCATCCTCCACGGTCCACTCGGGGTCACCGATCCGCTCTATCTTGAGGATAGCGCTGGTGGATTCTGCCGCATCCAGACCCAGGACCATAACCGTAGTGCCTGTTCCATTATTACCGATCATACTTGCCTTAATGGACTCGGTGATCACACCGTCCACAGGCTCGATCATCGTCATCTGCTGTACAAAATGGGGAGCGCCGTAGTAGCCGATGACTGCATCGGTATTTTCGGCGGAAAATGCGTACATACCGGCCTCGGTGGGAGCGAACAGGAAGTAATTCCGCTCACCGGGCTCCAGCTCCACATAGGTACCGCCCACGCCCACGTGGTAGGCAGTGTGGTCCTTGTTGCCATCGGTAGCCGGGGAATAGCCCATCAGCATCTGTCCCTCGCCGCTGATGGCATTGTACAGAGTAATCTCCAGCATTTCGTCGCTGGATTTCATTGTCAGATCCGTCTGATCATAGTAGTAAGCAGCATCGTCGTCGGTGAACTGCAGCTCCACGGTGTACTCACCGCTTTCCAGTTCCTTGGCAGCAATGCCTTCCTCATTCACTACCTGCATAGACACCTGCTGACCGCCCTGCATAAAGCGGACGATCACGCCGGAGGTGACGGGATTGCCAAAAGCATCCACCACCTTGACCTTGTAGCCGGGGGTCGCTGCAGCTGCGTCATCAGCGGGAGTTTCCTCTCCGCCGCAGGCGCTGAGCACACCGCACAGCATCACAAGTGCCAACAGCAACGCAATAATTTTCTTCATATTCATTATAAAAACCTCTTTCAGGGGCAGGGACAGAGGGCATTAGCCCTCGGGTCCCAGGTAGTCATAGTAGTAGCACAGCTTTCTCCAGGCATGATCCACATTCTCGAAAGTGTACTTTTCCATCAGCATCTGCAGGATCTCGGCCAGGCGCTCATCCACTGCCACGCAGCCACGGATCTCTTCGCCGCCGGAGGTGATCATCTTATCCAGGTAGGTGCTGATCTCCTCGGTCAGATCCTCGCCCTTGCCGTGATACTTGCCGGCCAGCACATCGTCCAGCTGGTAGATGTCAGCGTAGCTGTCAAAGTCTGCGCCCCAGTAGCCCTTCAGGTACTCGATAGCCTTGTCGGCATCGCCGCCCTGGGCCTCCAGAACTCCCAGAACATACAGATCGTCCTCGGTCTTGCTGAAGTCAAAGCCGCCCATCTCGATCATACCCTTGACCATCACAGGCTCGCCGTTCTCGTCTACCTTCTTGTTGCCGTTCTCGTCATAAGCCTGGACGGAAGCAATGGGGTTGCTGAACAGGCTGGTGATACCGGTAAAGTCCACATACAGCTTGCTGCCCTGCTTGCCGTCGCCCAGATCCTCGTAGTAGTAGCCGTCGTCGCCCAGGACCACATCGATGCCGCCTGCGATGGTGTGATACATAGCATCGCCGGTAGCGTCGGTATCATAGGTGAAGTAGCCGGGAGATGCCAGACGGAAATGCTGACGGGTGCTGCCCAGATACTCGATATCATAATAGATGTAACCCACTTCGTAGGGATCCCAGAAAGCGATATCAATATAATAAGGTGTACCGGCCTCCATATAATAGACCATAGACACTTCGTTGCTGTCGGTGAACAGGCGCTCATCCTGCTCGTAGACCAGCAGCTCGGTGCGGTTCTCATCAAAGATCCAGCCGTCCACACCGTTGGTGGAATCGTTGCGGGAAGTGATACGGTAAACACCGCTGCGGGAGGGGATGAACTCCGCCACCATGCCTCTGGGCATAATGATACGGTTGTAGTAGAAGTAGTTGGTCTCTACATTTTTGCCATCCTTGGCGGTGTAAGCGGAGAAGGGTGCCAGACCGGCAATGGGATCCTCCATAGGCTTGTCGGTACCGTACTGCTCATAGTACATACACAGACGCAGCCATTCCTTGTCATCCTCGTCGTCAAAGCCCACAGCCTGATCGAAGATCTGCAGGAAATCGTACAGCTCCTGGTTGACGGTGCACACACCGGTGAGGTTGGAGTTGGAAGCAAAATTGAAGTAATCCACGACATCCTCGTAGTAGTTGTGACCGTCGATGGTCACATCGCCGTCATAGACATAGTCCCAGGCAGACTTCTCCTCGTTGAACTGGGTGTAGTTCATCAGGTTTGCCAGCAGCAGGGGACCGTTCTCCTCACGGACGTGGTAGTAGCCGTCTGCTTCATTATATACGATGTCCACATAGGTATATTCGAAGCCATCCTCGGTGGAGGCTGCCTGATGAGGCAGGTAAGTAGCGGTGTCCACCTCGGACTGGTCCACGATGCGCATATTCTTGATGTATACGGTGTCGTCGCCGGCATTGTCAGCTTCGTCCTTCAGGTAGCACAGCGCCACCTCATAAGTACCGTCAACCTCCGCTACCCAGGGATAGCAGCTCTTCCAGATCTCTTCCTCGTCATAGCCGGACATCTGGAAAATATCCTCGTTGTCCACAATGACCACCATTGCGTCATTGGTATGCTCACAGGAAACCAGATAATCAAAGGCAACCGCCTGACCGGCCTTCAGCTCCACATCCGCATACAAAATAGCGAAGGAGCCCTCAATGCCCTGGTTGGAAGCCTTGATGCAGGTTTCGCCGTTCTTCTCAGCAATGATGAAGGGCCAGGTGTATTCGCCGCTCTCGCCCTCTTCTGCCCGGTAGGTGATGGGCAGCTCAGATGCATGGATGGCAGTAGCGATCTCCTCGGATGCGGGCATCTCGTAGGTAGGCTTCATAACGGTGATCACATCGTTTGCGCCGTTATAGCAGATCTTCTGCTCGTAATCATCGCCGGTGAAATGCTCAAAAATGCTGGTGAAGGGACGCAGGCTGGTAATACCGCCCACTTCCATCAGGCAGATCACACCGTAGCGGTCCACCACAATAGAGGTGGGGTAACCGGTGATACCGAAGGTCTGGCTCCAGGCAGCCTGAACAGATGCCATGGGGAAGGTCAGACCCATAGATCCCTGGAAACCGGCAACGGTAGCGGAATCATCCAGGGGATCCAAAGCGATGATCGCCACATCCTCCTGGTACAGTTCATAAGCCTCCTGCATATAGGGGAACTCGTTGACACAGGGACCGCAGGTGGTGTAGAAGAAGTTGATGAGCACCATATCCTTGTCTTCCAGCAGACCGGACAAAGTGACCGTGTTGCCCTGGGCATCCACAGTGGAGAAATCATACATCACATCGCCCAGACCCAGCTGTGCGCCGGACAGGCTCTCATCGGGAACCAGAGCGGAGGTCAGGGTAATGTCGGCAGCGGTGCCGTTAAAGCTGTAGGTATCCTCTACCTGATAGCCCTTGGGAGCACCGGAAACTACGATGGCATAGTTGCCGCCCTTGGCCAGCTCAACAGAAGCCTTACCCTCGGCGTCAGTCTCAGCAAAGCCCTTCATATCGGACTTAGTCTCGTCTGCATAGACATAGACCTCAATGCCCTCCAGCGCCATACCGCCGGCGGACTTAACGGTAATGCTGTGGCTGACCACATCGCCCAGCACAGCTTCTTCTGCACCGTTTTCCTCAGCAGTGTCGTCGCCACAGCCTGCCAGACCGGCAGCCATAGACAGCAGCATTGCCACGCAAAGCAGCACAGATAACAGTTTTTTCAGATTCATTATTATTCTCCTATCCTTAACAAATCGGCCCTAAAGCCACACTATGGCATAGTAACCTTTTTATGCAATATATAGTAACAAAAACAAGGGTTTTCGTCAATAAAATTGTACTTTTTTTACTTTATTTTTATGAAGTCCTCCTCTGACGGACTTTTCTCCCCCATGCGCCCACACTACAAAACACGGTTACAGCAAAATGACGGAACATCTCCGCCCTCTATACAAAAACCGGCTATCCGCCGGACTAGCAGGTGCAGTGACTCTCGACAGCTCTATGCTCCGTATCGCCGCATCTTCAAATTCCAGTTTATCGAGCAGTTTGAAAATGCATTGTAGGGCGGGGTTATGACCCCGCCCTACATTGACTGCTCGATAAACTGGAATTTACAAAAAAGGAACCCTTCGAAGGGCGGTACGCCATAGTGATGAACCGGTTTTGAACAGGTCCTTTTCTCCAATACTGCACAAAAAATTCCCGAAATGCGTCAGCATTCCGGGAATTTTATTGTTTGTCTTGAAGAAAAG
>JAFSFK010000087.1 GCA_017435245.1 Oscillospiraceae bacterium
ACACTCCGCCAAAGGCCCCCTTGTGTAAAGGGGGCTGTCGAAAATCTTTGATTTTCGACTGGGGGATTGTCAAAAACCGTTAATTTACAACCCCTCCGTCTGAAATCACAGATTTCAGACACCTCCCCTTACACAGGGGAGGCTTTGGATTGTGCACCTAACAAACAGCTCGATAAACCGGAATTTACAGCAGCGTTTCAATCTCATCCTCCGTCAGCTGACGGACTTGCCCCCGGGGGAGGTCTCCCAGAGTCAGCGCCCCCTCCTGCTGCCGTTCCAAATAGGCCACCGGCATTCCCCTGCTGGCCATCATCCGGCGGACCTGGTGATACTTTCCTTCACAGACAGTTACCCGACTCTCCCCCGGTCCCAAAGGCTCCAAGACCGCAGGCAAACACACCGTGCCGTCTCCCAGAGTCAATCCTTCCTGGAAGGCCGCCACATCTGCCTGGGTCGCCGTTCCCTCATGACGGGCATAGTAGATCTTGGGCACTTCCTTTTTGGGCGAGATCAGCCGGTGCAGCAACTCTCCATCATTGGTAAACAGCAGCAGCCCTTCTGTAGCCTTGTCCAGCCGACCTACCGGCTTTAAGTCCCAATGCTTCATCTCTTCCGGCAGAAGCTCCATCACCGTTTTTTCTTTTGCATCTTCCGTGGCTGTCACATAGCCTGCGGGCTTATTGAGCATCACAACGGTTCTTCCCTGTTTGTTCAGCGCTTCCCCGTCCAGGCAGATCTGCTGTATCTGGGGATCGATCTTTCGCCCGTTGTCCCGCTCCGGTTTTCCGTCCACGGTAACACGACCTGCCTTGAGAATTGCTTTTACCTGACTGCGGGTTCCGGCACCGCAATCGCACAGAAATTTGTCCAACCGTTCCATATTTACTCCGTTCTACCGCTCCCACTAGGTGAATAAGCTATAATGCCATATGCTACAAATCATAGGAGGGATTTATATGATGGTAATGACCGCTAAGGTGGATATGAAGAAGATCATAATTGCACTGGTCGCAGTTGCCGCACTGATCCTGGGTCTGGTGCTGCTCTTCGGCGGCAACAGCGGTGAAGCTACCCCCACCGCCGCATCCGGGGTCAACAACAACGATGCCAGAGTGGAATTTCTGAAAGGCTTCGGCTGGGATGTAAGCATCTCCCCAAAGGAATCCAGCCAGGTTCGGATCCCGGAGGAGACCACCGAGGTCTTTGATCGGTACAACGCACTTCAGAAAAGCCAGGGATATGATCTGAGTCAGTACGCAGGAAAAAGCGTGATGCGCTATGTCTATAAGGTGAATAACTTCCCCGGTGCCACAGAACCGGTATACGCCACCGTGCTGGTGTATAAGAACCAAGTCATCGGTGGGGATGTGACCGACACCTCCGCCAAGGGCGTGATCCAGGGTTTTAAGATGCAAAACAGCATTGATGCCCCTGTGGAAACCACACCAGTCACACAGCCGGAAGAAACCACCGTCCCAACCGAGTAATTCAAATTCCAGTTTATCGAGCTGTTTGAAAATGCATTGTAGGGCGGGGTTATGACCCCGCCGACCCGCCAAAGGTTTTGAAAATGTATTTTTTTAGATAACACCACCATTTTCGCATTTGACGACACAGAGCAATTATCGCAGCATAGCGGCGGGGTCATAACCCCGCCCTACATTGACCGCTCGATAAACAGGAGTTTATCCATCTATATGTTAACACAGCTTTTCGCTGTTGACAACTACGCCCTGCCGTGTTATCCTCTATTTAAGTTCATAGATCTTCAGGGCAGGGTGTGATTCCCGACCGGCGGTGATGGTATTTGCCAAAGTCCGCTAGCGCATTTGCGTTGAATCGGTGTGATTCCGATACCGACAGTAACCAGCAGATGATCTGCTGAGAAGTCTGGATGGAAGAAGATTATCTTTTGATTCTTTATGCCCTGAGTGTTTCACTCAGGGCATTTTTATGGAGGTCCCGCTTATGGCAGAATTCTGGCAGCAAATACAGGAGAATTTGATGTTTATCGGTGTGAGTATTCTCATTATCGCCACGCTGACAGCGGCAGCAAAAATCGCAGAGCATTTTCTGCCCGGGATGCGTGCCGTGGGTAAAGCAAGGCGCATCACCATCGTGGCCATTTGCTCTGCCATTGCAGCAGTGCTGCATATGCTGGATTTCCCCCTGCTTTTCCTTGCCCCGGAATTTTACAAGCTGGACTTCTCGGAGCTGCCTGTGATGCTGTGCGGCTTTTACTTGGGACCTTCCGCAGCGGTAGCCTGTGAGGCAGTGAAGATCTTGCTGAAGCTGCTGTTGAAAGGCACCAGCACCGCATTTGTGGGTGACTTTGCCAATTTTGTGGTGGGCTGCAGTCTGGTGCTGCCGGCAGTCATGGTGTATCACATCAGAAAGACCCGGCTGTATGCCCTGTGGGGTCTTATCCTTGGCACTTTGGTCTTAACCGTCTTCGGCAGTGCCTTCAACGCCATTTATCTGCTGCCGAAATTCTCCCAGCTGTTTGGTTTACCTCTGGATACCATTGTAGCTATGGGCAGCGCAATCAACGGCAAGATCAACTCTGTCAGCACTTTTGTCCTTTTGGCGGTAGCGCCGCTGAATCTTATAAAAGGCGCTGCCGTTTCCCTGCTGACACTGCTTCTGTACAAACGGGTAGCCCGCCCCCTCTTCGGAAAATAAAAATTTCGGGTGCATTCTTTGGAATGCACCCGATACTTTTATACTTCTGGTTCAAAGTCCTCTTCTGTTACTCCATCCTCAGGCTGTGTATACACAGGCTCCTCAGGAATCGCAACCGGTGCCTCAAGGACCGGAGCAGCAGGCTGAACATTTTCCCGCCTGGGAGGCATACCCTCATCCTTCTTGCGGCAGGCAAAAATGAAGAAGGGCAGCAGGAAATTAAGCAGTATGCCCAGCACCAGGAACAACACAGCACTATTGGGCTTGCTGGAGGCAAACAGGTCATAAAGAGTGATATACTGAAATACGGATGTAACGATCGCAACCACCAGCAGCGCCAGATACACGATCACCAGCAGGATCAAAAGCACGATCATACCGGCACCAAATTCCTGGGCGACAGCAGAACCCACTGCACCGATTCCAAATGCAATGAGGAACACATAGATCAGGATCAACAGTGCATACAATGCGATCATCAGGCCCAGCAGGGTCTTTCTGCGGTTACGCACATTTCTCTTGGCGACATACTGGTACTGGTCCGAAATACTGCCCAGGATCCACATATTTCCCACAGGGATCCATGCCAGCCAGGGGTTATGGATGCCACGGCGTTTGGCAATGGTATAAAAGCCCAGGGACTGCAGAACATACACCGCAATGGCATAGATCCCGGTAAAGAGCATGACGATCATATACACTGCCAGAAATGCCAGCATAGTATCCTCGATCGCTCCCATACCGGAAAAATCGGAAAAACCATACATGTCCGGATACATACTCATATAAACACCTCTTTCTATTGGGATAAATTCAATATAGCATATTCACAAGTAAATTGCAATAAAACAATAATCCAAATCCCGGTTTATCTGGCAGTCAATGTAGGGCGGGGTTATGACCCCGCCCTACAAAGCATTTTCAAGCAGTTCGATAAATGGAATTTGCCGATCTGCATACAAAAAGAGCGTACCGCAAGCGGTACGCTCTTTTATCTTTTGTAAAAACCGGATTACACCAGCTCGATGACTGCCATCTCAGCAGCATCACCACGGCGGGCGCCGGTACGGGTCACTCTGGTGTAGCCGCCGTTACGGTCAGCATACTTGGGAGCGATCTCCTTGAACAGCTTGTGAGC
>JAFSFK010000088.1 GCA_017435245.1 Oscillospiraceae bacterium
GAGCGAATTGAAAATTGAAAGTTGAAAGTTGAAAATTGTGGTATTTTCCTTCGGAAAATAATTTAAAACGTCGGCGTAGCCGACACAATCATTTTCAATTTTCCATTTTCCATTTTCAATTATTATCGAGCGTCAGCTCGCTAAACCGGAATTTGAAGCTTCGCACAAAGGTTCATCAGATTTTATGAAATCTTATCTTTTGTTTCTTTCTTCCTTGACTTGATGCACCGATGTGTTTATGATAAATTCAAATCGTATAAGGAGGAGATCCTATGTACCATATGCAAGAAATGTACAACGGCGTGGATTTTCGGATGGAGCGTGACGGGGATCTGTACATCGTCCGGGTCTACGATGAGAAGGACCGGCAGATCGGCCGCTGCAAAGGCAATGTGGTGGATGTGTACCTGAACGGTACTGTAATGAAGGCTATGGCCCTGGGCGCTTTGATGACTATGCCGGAATACCGCCGGCTGGGTATGGCCCGGCACACCTTCGAAATGCTCTACCGGGTGATGGAGGAGCGTGGCTGCATCCTCAGCTACCTGCACCCCTTCTCCTTCAACTACTACCGCTCCATCGGCTACGAACGGATCGCTGACCACCGGATCATCGAATTCCCCATCGACCGGCTGGACTTTGTCCCCCGGTATCCGGAACTGGAGCATATTATCGCCGAGGACAGCACTCTGGAAATGGAGCAGGTATACAACGAATTCTGCCGCACCCGCAATGCAGGCTTCCTGCGCCGGGGTACCGTCACCACCACCGAGCCAAAGACTTGCGCCGGCTATACCTACGGTGGCCCTTACACCTATAACTGCAAGGGCGTGCTGAACTACCTCAGCCGGGACGAAGAGGGCAATGCCGATGGTTACATCATCTTCCGCAAGGAGATGGATCTTACCCACCACCACCTGTTCGGCAAAGTCCTGGTGGACGAGATCTGCTACACCTCCCCCGAAGCACTGCGCAAGCTGCTGGGTTTCATCCGGATGTATGACGGTGAGGTGGATACTGTCATTTTCAACAACTGCGGTATGGCTCCGGAGGTGGAGCAGATGCTGCGGGACTACAAGTACATCAAAATCCAGTCCGTACCCGACCTGTGTGCCCGTTTCCACGATGTCCAGGCAGTACTGGAACAGATGGTCTACCCCCAGGTAAAGGGCGAATTTACCGTCAAGGTCACTGACCCGGGTAAGCTGCCCTTCCCCACAGAAAAGACCGTTGGCACCTGGAATGTGGTATACGAAAAGGGCAAGGCTGCCGTCACCAAGCTTCCCGATGACGCAGCTTGTGATCTGGAGCTGGAAATGAGCGCTCTTGCCCAGCTGGTCCACGGCTTCCAGTCCTATGGCAAGCAGACTGCCCAGTACGCCCAGGGCGTTGTGCTCCATAACGACTGCGACGATTTCTTCCGGGCATTCCCCAACCGGCCCTGCGGTCTTTACGACCTGTTCTAATATGTATTACCAACCACTGATCACCGATGAAGTCCCCTACCGCACCTTTGTGGGCAGGGACGGGATGGGCGGCTGGCACTGGCACAGCGAGATGGAGCTGATCCTCTGCCTGCAAGGCCAAATGCAGGTGGAAACGGAAGAAAAGGTCTTCTGTTTATGCGCCGGTGACGCACTGATCCTGCCGGGTTGCTGCGCCCACAGCTGCAGCCGCAAAACCGAAGACCAGTGGCGGGCAGCTGTGGTATTCGGCTACAGCCTGCTGCGCAAGCAGTACGCTGCCATCCGGGATATCTGTCTGCACATTCCCGGCGGGTCTGAGCTGTATCAGCTGCTGCACCAACCGCTGGATGCTTTGCGGAACACTTTCACCGCCGATACCGCCGTCACCGAAGAAAACGAGTGGCGTATTCGGGGAAACCTGTTCCTGCTGTGCCAGGGGCTGCGCACCGTTCCCGAGGACACCCAGCTCTCTGCCGACCGGCAAAGCCGTGCCCAGAGACTGGAAAACATCTATGCCGTTCTCAGCTATGTGCGCAAGCACTACCAAGATCGCATTACGGTGGAACAGATGGCCCAGCTTTCCGGTTACGCCAAGACCTATTTCTGCCGGCAGTTTAAGAGCATCACCGGCATTCCCTTCTACCGGTATCTGACCTGCTACCGCATTTCCGTAGCCTGTATGATGCTGGAAGACGAGCGCAACTCCATGGCTCACATTGCCGAAAGCACCGGTTTTTCCACCCTGCCCCTGTTCAGCCGGGCATTCAAAGAAATCACAAAAATGACACCCAGCCAGTTCCAGGCCCTCCCTCCGGAGGAAAGAGTCCTGACCTGGGTCAATTAAAAAGAGAGGTTATACGCTATGAATATTCTTCCCGAACAGTCCAAAGCAAAAACCTATAACAAACTCCACCGTCTGCCCCTGGGCAGCATCACCGCCGCCGGCTGGCTGAAGGAACAGCTGCAGCGGAACAAAGAAGGTATGGGCGGCCACCTGGACGAGCTGGAGCCGGATATGATCGCCACCCCCTTCATCAACTACTCCGCCTTCAAGAGCCTGCCTCCCGAGAACAAGCCCGCAGACCCCACCTTTGCCGCAGGCTGGTCCAGCGAGATCTCCGGCTGCTACTGGCTGGGACTGATCATGCTGGCCTACACCCTTAACGACAAGGAGCTGATCGAAAAGGCAACAAACTGGGTAGACGCAGTCATTGCCCACCAGGAATCAGACGGTTACTTAGGCGGTTATCCCCCCCACACCGACCGTCTTGCCGACTATAACGGCTGGAGTGCCGGTTGGCTGTACCGGGGCTTGCTCAGCTTCTACGAGGTCACCGGTCGGGAGGATGTTTTCCAGGCTGTTTACAAGGGCCTTTTATGGTTCTGCGAAAACTGGAAAGAGAGCAAGACCGACTATGTAGGCTCCATCCTCATTGAGCCCATGATCGTAATGTTCGCCTACACCGGTGATGAGCGGCTGGTGCAGTTCAGCAAGGATTACCTGGACTGGCTGGAGAAAAACTCCACCTGGCAGAACAAGATCTCCCAGTATCTCTCCGACGAGCTTCCCTACGGCGCTATGCACGTGGTAGCCTACGGTGAAGACTTGAAGCACCCGGCACTGGTCTACTGCGCCACCGGCGAGCAGCTCATGCTGGACGCCAGTCTGAAAGCTATGGAAAAGGCCGCCCAGCGTATCATTCAGCCCACCGGCGGCCCCAGCTCCTGCGGCGAGTACTTAAGCCCCAAGGGCGCTGCCTGCGAGAGCGAATACTGCAACTTCACCACCTACAACCACACCTACGCCTGGCTGGCTATGATCACCGGCGAAGCACAGTGGGCAGACCGGATGGAGCTGGCTCTGTTTAACGCCGCTGAGGGTGCCCGGAAAAAAGATGAAATGGCAATCGCCTATATGACCGCTCCCAACCAGCTTTACGCCAACCACCGCTCCACCATTTACGGCGTGGGTCCGGATATGGGCACCTACTCTCCCTGCTTCCGCACCGCCTGCTGCCCCACCCAGGCCATTCAGATCATCCCCGAATACATCCGGGGTATGTGTATGCAGGATGAAAAGGGAGAAAGCTACCTCTTCTGCTACGGTCCGGCAAAGGTGGATGCACAGAATATCGGTCTTGAGATGGACACTCTGTATCCCTTCCGGGACACCATCTCCATCAAGATCACCAAGGGGTCAAACCACAACCTGCACGTCCGTATCCCCGGTTGGTGCAAAGCTGCCAAGGCCAGCGTAAACGGCAAGGAAGCTGCCCTGACCGCAGAGGAAAACGGCTTTGCTTCTCTGGGCAAGGTAAATACCGGTGATGAGATTTTGCTGACCTTCCCCATGGAACTGAAGATCGAGAAGGTGGACGACAGCGCTGCCGCCTCCAAGTTCCCCATGTGCATCAGCCGTGGTCCGCTGGTGTACTCTCTGCCCGTACCCACCAAGTGGATCCCCTACGAGGGCACTCCCATCACCCCCGAAACCAATGTAAACTGGCCCTGGTTCAAGTGTCAGCCGGACTATCCGCAGGACGTGACCAACTTCCAGGCCCGGATCAACGGTTCCTGGGCAAGAGCTATGGACGAAAAGCTGGATCTGAGCCGCATCCGTGTCACCGAAAAAGAAGTCAGCGGCTATGTGTGGGAGAATCCCCCCATTTCCATTGAAGTACCAATGTACCACGCCCCCTACAGCCAGGCAGCTACCGGTATGCGCACTCCCGAGACCTGGGAAGTGCCTATGAAGGTCCAGGGCGAGGAAATTATGAGCGAAATGGTGCCTATGGGCTGCACCAACCTGCGCATTACCTTCATCCCCAGAGCAGACGTATAATCTCCAAGCGTCCTATAACAGCCAAATGTCCCGGCGGAACTCCCGCCGGGACGTTTTACATCTGCACTTCAAATTCCGGTTTATCGAGCTATTTGTTATCGCACCCAAAGGCTCCCCTGTGTAAGGGGAGCTGTCAAAAATCTGTGATTTTTGACTGAGGGGTTGTTCTGAAAATGCAGCAATCATATGCTTTTTTTCGTGATTATACTTATCCTAACAACCCCTCCGACCTCGCTTGCGCTCAGCCACCTCCCCTTACACAGGGGAGGCTTTGACAACTCGATAAACCGGAATTTATTACACAAAAAGGGCGTGCTGCGGCACGCCCTTGGTATTTTATTCTGCGGCAATGATATGGGCTCCCTGAAACTCTACGTGCAAGGGCATCATCTGCCAGTTTGCCTGGGTGATGCTGTCCAGCTTTTTCGCCAGCTTCTCATCCAGCTTTTTATCCCGGGTGATGCACAGCAGTGTGGGTCCGGCACCGCTCAGGCAGAAGGCCGCACCGTTGGTACGCACCAGCGCTTCAATAGCATCGTAATCCTTCACCAGGCTCTTGCGGTAGGGCTGGTGGATCCTGTCCTGCATGGCGTTGCGCAGCAGCTTTTCGTCACCCAGCTCCAGCGCCTTCAGCACCAGGGCACCGTGGGAGATGTTATAGATGGCATCTGCCCGGTTCAGCTGGGCAGGCAGCACACTTCTTGCCTTGGCGGTGGGCAGGTCGAAGTCCGGCACCAGCGCCAAAAACTCCCAGTCCGGGTGCAGGGGGAAATTCACCGTCACCGGCAGTCCGTTATCCACCATAGAGGCGGTCAGTCCACCGTAGAAGGCAGGTGCCAGGTTGTCCGGATGCCCCTCCATAGCATTGGTAATGTTCAGCAGACCCTGGGTGGACAGACGGCTGCCCCGGAGCACATTGGCACCCATTGCACCCGCCACCAGCAGCGCAGCAGAAGAACCCAGGCCACGGCAGATGGGGATATGGGCGTCGATGTGGATCTTCACGCCCCGGACCTCCTCGCTTAAGGACGCCAGCACCGCACAGTAGGAAACATAGGCCAGATTATCCGGACCCGTGAATTCCTCGTCGCAGCCAGTGATCTGAAGTCCCTCCTCCATCTCCTCGAAGGTCACGTCGGTATATAAGCTCAGTGCGCAGCCGAAGGCATCAAAGCCGGGGCCAAGATTTGCCGTGGTAGCCGGCACACGAATGGTTACTCGTTTCATAGTTACTCCTAATTCTTTTTATGAATTAAATTCCAGTTTATCGGTGAGATGTTCGTTAGAAACTGTAGGGGCGGATATTATCCGCCCGGGGATTTTGTAAAACAAAATCCCATCACCGACAGGTGATAATATATGATTTCCTCCGGAAATCCCAATTATTTGCA
>JAFSFK010000089.1 GCA_017435245.1 Oscillospiraceae bacterium
AGCATAATAGATTCCATGATCGCACGCAATCCTCTGGCGCCGATGTTACGCTCAGCAGCCTTGTCAGCGATAGCATCCAGCGCTTCCTTCTCGATGACAAGTTCAACATTATCCAGTGCCAGGAGCTCTGTGTACTGCTTTACAAGTGCATTCTTCGGCTCCACAAGGATCCGCACAAGATCCTCTCGCCTTAGGCTCTGCAAGCTGGTAATGATCGGCATGCGACCGACTAACTCCGGGATGATACCAAACTTCAGCAGATCATCCGGCTGTACCTGCGCAAACAGCTTACCAATGTCCTTGTTCTTCTTGCTTTCCACAGGCGCATCAAAGCCGATGGCTGACTTATCCGTGCGGGCTGCTATGATCTTATCCAAGCCATCAAATGCACCGCCGCAGATAAACAAAATGTTGGTTGTATCGATCTGGATCATTTCCTGATGAGGATGCTTGCGGCCGCCCTGCGGGGGTACGTTTGCAACCGTTCCCTCCAGGATCTTTAGCAGCGCCTGCTGAACACCTTCACCGGACACATCACGGGTAATAGAAGTATTCTCGCTCTTACGGGCGATCTTATCCATTTCATCGATGTAGATGATTCCCCGTTCCGCACGTTCAACATCAAAGTCAGCAGCCTGCAAAAGCCGAACAAGGATATTCTCAACATCATCACCCACATATCCGGCTTCTGTCAAAGTGGTAGCATCTGCAATTGCAAATGGAACATCCAGAATTTTGGCAAGTGTCTGTGCCAACAGGGTTTTACCGGAACCGGTCGGTCCGATCAGCAGAATATTACTTTTCTGAAGCTCTACATCGCTCTTACCGGACAGATAGATCCGCTTATAATGATTGTACATCGCCACCGCAAGGGAGATCTTAGCGTCATCCTGGCCGATAATATAGCCATCCATGTATGCTTTGATCTCCTGAGGTGTAGGCAGAAGATCCGGCATGTTATCCTGTGTATCAGCATCCTGAAGCAGATCACAGCAAGCCTGCACACATTCACTACAGATATAAACGCCAGGACCGGCGATCAGTCGAGCCTGAGCCTCACTTTTTCCGCAAAATGAACAGCTGATAGGCTGCTCGTCGGATTTAGCCATAAACCTGTTACCGCCTTTCCGGAAAATTAGTGGCGTTCAATGACACGGTCAATCAGGCCAAACTCCAGCGCTTCCTGAGAACTCATAAAATTATCCCGCTCACAGGCTTCCGTCACTTCTTCCACACTCTTACCCACATTCTCAGCCATCAGACGGTTCATGCGGGCCTTGATTGCTTCCAGACGCTTCAGATGGATCGCCATATCGGTGACCTGCCCTTGGGTACCGGCAGAAGGCTGATGGATCATAATCTCCGCATTGGGCAAAGCCATACGCTTACCCTTTGTACCGGCAGCCAACAGAAATGCACCCATAGATGCAGCCATACCAACGCAAATGGTAGCAACATCACATTTGATGTACTGCATCGTGTCGTAAATAGCCATGCCGGCAGTAACGCTGCCGCCAGGGCTGTTGATATAAAACTGAATATCCTTATCCGGATCCTGAGCCTCAAGGTACAGCAACTGCGCAACGATCAGGCTGGCAGTGGTATCATTGACCTCTTCAGACAGGAAAATAATGCGGTCGTTCAGCAGACGGGAAAAAATATCATAGCTGCGCTCACCACGGCTGGTCTGCTCAACAACATAGGGTACTAAACTCATGGTCATGTCTCCTTTCGGGGTTTGAAACATTCTAACCATTAAAGAGGTGGATTATTCCTCAGATGCAGTCTCTTCAGCTTTGGGAGCAACAGCGACAGCAGAATCAACGATCACCTTAACAGCCTTACGGGTCTCCAGGCTGGTCTTGATCTCCTCGGCGGGGACCATGCTCTTGACCTTCTCAACTTCCAGCTCATACTGCTTTGCCATAGCCTCGTACTCAGCAGCAACATCGTCATCGGAAACGCTGATGCCCTCAACTTCAACAATTTTAGCCAGGGTCACATTGATCTTAGCCTGCTTCTCAGCAGCGGGACGGAAAGCATTACGCATGGTGCTCATATCGCCGCCCATCATCTTAGCATACTGCTCCATGGAGTAACCACTCATCTGCAGCTGGTAACCAAAACGCTCCATCTGGTTGTCCAGCTCAGCCTCGATCAGTGCATTGGGCATATCAACGGTAACATTCTCGGCAGCCTTCTCAACACAAGCCTGCTCAAAGATGGAGTCATTCTGCTTCTGTGCGTTCTCCATAGCCTTGGAGCGAATATCGTTCTTCAGCTCATCCAGAGTCTCGAACTCGGAAACGTCCTTAGCAAACTCATCGTCCTGCTCAGGAACATTGGTAGCGGTAACCTTGTTTAGCTTCACGTGGAAAACAACAGGCTTTCCGGCCAGCTCAGCGTGGTAATCCTCGGGGAAAGTAATATCAATGTCCTTCTCCTCGCCGGCAGTCATACCCACGACCTGCTCCTCAAAACCGGGAACAAAGGAACCGGAACCCAGCTTCAGGTCAAAGTTCTCACCCTTGCCACCGTTGAAGGGAACACCGTTATCAAAGCCTTCGAAATCGATGTTGGCAGTATCCCCCATTTCGGCAGCACGTTCAACAGTTTCAGTAGAGGCGACATTCTGAGCCATACGGTCCAGTTCCGCCTGAACCTGCTCGTCGGAAATGTTGACCTCAGCCTTTTCAACTTCCAGGCCCTTGTAATCACCCAGAGTGACCTCAGGGTATACATCGGTGGACAGGGTCAGGGTAACAATACCCTCATCGCTGATCTGCATATCCTCCAGGCTGGGACGGCCAACGGCCTTCACATCCTGCTTCACAACGGCGAACTCATAAACCTCGGGGAAGATCTCCTCCAGGCCGTCTTCATAGAAAACATGAGCACCATACATAGCCTCGATCATCTTACGGGGAGCCTTGCCCTTACGGAAGCCGGGAATCATAATGCTCTTACGTGCCTTCATATAGGCCTTCTGAACACCGGACTCCATCAGTTCCTTGTCGATCTCGACAACGATGGTAGCCTTATTGCCGTTCTTTTCAACACTCTTGACATTCATGGTTAATATCCTCCCATATTCGGACTGTTTTTACAGTCCTTCTATATACTTTTTTAGCATCCGAACTATTCTAACAAATAAAGTTAAAAATGTCCACTATTTTCTTAAAAATTTTATAGGATCACCGGATAGGGCCTAAAATCCACCCGGTCAGCGGAAACGAGTTTATATTCTATGCCATCCCAGATGCCTTCCATTGCCAGACCGTGACTCGCTCCGTGAAGGTGACCATAAATGCATCTTCTGACACCGTACTTACGAAGCAGTTCCAGAATTTCGGGACATTCATAGCCCTTATATTTCGGCGGATAATGAAGGAAAACGATCTTCGGCAGCTCTCCGGCTGATTGCAATGATGCCTCCAGACGAATCAGTTCCCGCCGGAATACCTTTTCATCGTGACTACCGCTCTGGTCTTCTTCAAAAAACCACCCTCTGGTACCACAGATCGCCCAACCTTCATATTCATAATGATTATTGTTCAGGATCCATTGATTAGAGAATCCATTTTGTTCGCAAAATTTATAGAATTTTCCTGCAGTGCTCCACCAATAATCGTGATTGCCCTTTAAAATGATTTTCCTGCCTGGAATCTGATCGATCCAGGCGAAGTCAGCCGTCGAATGATTCAGATCCAATGCCCAGGAAAGATCTCCAAGCAGCACCGTGGTGTCCTCCGGTCGAATCACCGACAAGCCTTGCTGCAATTTGTCCATATATCCGACCCAGGCACCACCAAAAATATCCATCGGTTTCGGTGCGCCGAGACATAGGTGGAGATCGCCGATTGCATACAGCGCCATTTTTACTCCTTTTGTGTGTTTAAACGATTCTCAATTTCATCACGGGATAAGCCAAGGATCTGTCCGATATCCGTGTGTGCTCGTACAGGACTCCTGTCAGCCAATATGAGAGTTGCTCTACTCTCCCCTGTTCGTGCTCGATAGTCCTGCAAGGCACCGTAGGATGCGGCAGTATGCAGATCCAAAATAAAGTCATTGGTCCTGAAAACGCTCTTAACGATAGACGCCAGCCGTTTTTCGCTGATGACGGAGCCAAACAACCTCTGATTTAAAACCGCCTGTTGCTCTTGGGTAAGTTTATATACGCCACGCCGTTGGCTAACGCCCAGATACCGTAATGCTTCTTCTCTGCCGAAGGCGTCAAATATCAATCGCTCCACACCGCAAAGATTTTCTGTATCAAAGCCGGCTGTACTGAATTCCCCCCGATGAATCAGATCCCAAACACCGCTGCTCTCGCTGCAGCCGCATATAATCAATTCCATCGGAAGCCCCATTCTTTTGGCGTACCAAGCTGCCACCGGCAACAGAAAATCATCAGTCGGAACAGCGATATCAAAACTGTCTATATTGTGTTTTCCAAGTTCAGAAAACACGCCAAACAGCACAGCGATTCGGATGGCGATCCTTGGCCATTCGGGAATCGTTTTCTCTGTTGCTCCGGAAAGCTTGCTGTAAATACTATTCTCCAGATAGCTGTAATCACCACCGTGATTGTGCCAAAGCTGAGCAATGACCAACCGGTGACTCATCGTTGTGATTTTGACTGGTGTTCGCCCCACCGAAAATCCAATATCCCAGCCACTGAGCTTCTTATCAAAAAAGAGATTCAGCACTTGCGCAACAACATCACCGAAGGGCAATTCCTTTAACGCACATAAATTCTCTTCGGAAAACACAGGGATCTGCATCGGAACAAAGCTTCCGCCATCAGACGCCCTGTTCTCGTGAAGAACACGATGTGCAGTAAAAGAATCCGCAGGGTTTCTGGTAGTTATATACAGCATCGTTTCAGCACTCCCATCGCATTATTCCAAAAAATATCCTTCACGATTTCCTCACAGACGCCGCAATGCAGCAAACAATCCGCCAGTTTCGGATAATCCTGCACACCGGAAAAACCGCTGGGCAGCCTGTCGCATCCATCCAGATCACCGCCTAAAGCAATGTGTTTTCCATCAGGATCCAAAGAAAGAAAATGCAAAATATGATCGCAGACGGTCTTCAGATCCGGCTGCTCACCGAGGAATCCGGCATAGAGATTGATCCCCACAACACCTCCGCTGAGGCAAATCGCAGCAAACATTTCATCTGTCAGATTTCGGCTCACATTCCAAACTGTACGGCTGTTGGAATGGGATGCAATGACAGGTGCCGCAGTAATGTTCATAATATCCCAAAAAGCTTCATCGCTGATGTGGCTGACATCAACGATCATCCCCAGGCGTTGGGCACGCCGAACATAATCCATGCCTTTGGGGGTCAAGCCACCGCCGGTGATGTGAGAACCCGCAAGCGGATTCTTTTCATTCCAGCCAAGCGTAGTAATGCGAAAGCCCAAGTCATATAGTGCATCAAGCATTCCAGGATCATAGCCAAAACCGGCAGGTCCCTCGATCGTCAGGATGCCGGACATTTTCCCCTCATTAAGGTTATTATCAACATCGCCAGCAGTGAATGCCTGTGCGATCTTATCTCTGTTTTGACGAATGGCTTCAGTAATTGCATTTAGCTCTTTGGTAAATACAGTCTCAGGTCCAAGTGGCAGCGGCAGCGTTTCCCCATCCGACGTAAAACAGGCAAAGCATTGGACATAGCCGGGCAGAAGCGCTGCACGCTCAAGATCCACACAAAGTTCATTCTTTCGTAGTGAGCAGGCATCGTTATATTCCGGACCCAACATTGCAAACGCAGTATCGCAGTGAAGATCAAAAACAGGAATATTCATTCAAACGCATCCTCAATATGATTGATTTCCGGGTCTACCGTCTGTATGCCCTGCGGCGCATAAATCTCGATCACATCAAACCTTGGCTGCAAGGTTGTTGGATTCTCCGACAGGTACATTCCGGCAGTTGTACGCAATCTGTTTTGCTTATGCCGGTCAACAAATTCCCGTCCCATTGCAAAGGCATCTGACCTCCGCAGCTTTACTTCCGCAAAAACCAGAAAGCTTTTATTTACCGCAATCAAATCGATCTCGCCAAAGCGGCTGCGATAACCGGTGGAAATAATTCTATATCTTTTTTTCTTTAAATACTCGGCAGCAACAGACTCGCCCCACGCACCCAAAAGGTTACTTTTCCCCATAGAATTTCTTTAAAAAGGTCGCTCGGTGAATAGCACAGGCGCCCAAAGATTTCAGTGCCGCATAGTGGGCCTTCGTGCCGTACCCCTTGTGAATCTCAAAGCCATAGCCGGGATAAACTTCAGCCATTTGCAGCATGTAATCATCTCTGGTGACCTTCGCCAGAATAGATGCCGCAGCAATGCTGGCACTCCTGCTGTCTCCATGAACGACAGTCTCAACCGGGATGCCGAAGTCCTTGGCACGGTTTCCATCAATGATAGCAGCTTCTGGTTTGACCTGAAGCTGTGCGATTGCACGTTCCATAGCTAAGTAAGTTGCCTGCAGGATATTGAGCTCATCGATCTCATTATGATCAGCAAATGCGATTCCATAGGCAATCGCCTGTTCCTTAATCACAGGAAACAATTCACGGCGGCGTTTGTCAGACAGCTTCTTACTGTCGTTCAGGCCGGGAATATCAATGTTGGGAGGGAGGATCACAGCAGCTGCGCATACAGGACCAGCCAAAGGACCTCTCCCCGCTTCATCAACACCACAGATAAGGTCGATTCCACGGTCATAATAGCTCTGCTCGATTTCCCACATATTCACGTCGCTCATTCCATTCCCTCCGGCATTTCCAGTGTAAAATGTCCCAGCTTTCCGGAACGGTACTCATCCAGCAGCACCTTTGCCATACGTTCGGTGTTGATCTCTCCTCGTGCCATCAGGAAACCACGTTTACGGCCGGCTTCTTCCAACAGTTCATAACCAGGTGTGTCTTCCGGCATATCCACCTTATAGCGCTGACGCACCGTATCGGGATAGTACCTCCACAGCAGCTCCATCAAATGGTACGCCAGTTCCTCGTTATCGATCACATTTTCTTTAACAGCACCGGTATACGCCAGAAGCATGCCCACATTGGGATCTTCAAACTTAGGCCAAAGAATACCGGGGGTATCCAAAAGGAGCAGCCCATTGTCTACCGTGACCCACTGCTTGCCACGGGTGACACCGGGGCGATTCTCTGCCTTTGCACCTTTGCGTCCGGAAATTTGATTGATGAGTGTGGATTTTCCCACATTGGGGATACCCACGATCATTACCCGCAGCGGACGGTTCATGCCCTTTGCCGCATCCCGCTCGATCTTTTCCTTAAGCACTGATCGAACCGCAGGCTGAAAATCATTGATACCTTTTCTGCTTTTACAGTCCGTAGCAACAGCAGCCATCCCCTGCTGACGGAAAAACTGCATCCATTTTTTTGTGGCATCCGGATCGGCAAGATCCATACGGTTTAAAACAATGATACGGGGCTTATTTCCACAAATGGAATCAATGTCGGGGTTTCGGCTGGAAAGGGGTATTCTGGCATCCACGATCTCACAGACAGCATCCACTTGCTTCAGATCCGCTTCGATCTGACGCCGGGTCTTAGTCATATGACCGGGATACCACTGGATATTCATTCGCTCGTCCATTATGACACCACTCCGATCCTGCTAAAATCTCTGGCGATTGATCCGCCGTTATTTCCTGGGAAAATCAAAAACACAGCTTTACCCAGTATCTCACGGCAGTCGATCTGTCCGATTTCAGGGTTGCGGCTGTCATTGGAAGCGTTGCGATTATCGCCCATCACAAAAACGCAGCCTTCTTTAACCGTAACAGGAAACTGAATTCCCTCCTCAAGATTGGTAGGTGTGTTGGTGTAGGGTTCGTCGAGGGGTATACCGTCAACATATACAACACCGGCATTAAAATCGATATCCACGACCTGCCCCTCGGTAGCGATCACACGCTTAATGATCGGCTCGCCGTTTTTAAAGGACTCCTTGCTGGCAACAACAATATCGCCATATTCCGGATCACCATAAAATACATTTCCTACCAGAAGAAGATAGTCACCATCCACCATAGTAGCATTCATCGATGGGCCGGACACCACAACGACACGAAACAGCAAAAGAAGCACCAGCATAACACCTGCCAAAAGATACACAAGATCGTGCAGGTACATAACAATCGATTTCTGCAAAGCATTCTTATCCTCTTCGGGATTACTCTCTTGTTTTCTTATCTCCCGTTTATCCAATTCACTCATATTCCAAAAGACCTCCTGCGTAGGAATAATGCGCCTAGCTATTAACATTATAAACGATTCGGAGAAATAAAAAAAGAGGGTCTCCCCTCTTTTTTTATTGAATTTTGAATCAAACTCTCTCTTTGACCTTTGCAGCCTTACCGAAGCGCTCACGCAGGTAGTACAGCTTAGCACGGCGGACCTTGCCCTTACGGACAGTCTCAACCATAGCAACGTTGGGAGAGTGAACAGGGAAAACCTTCTCACAGCCAACGCCGTAGCTGATACGACGAACAGTGATGGTCTCGCCGATACCGCCATGCTTACGAGCAATGATGGTACCCTCGAAAACCTGGATACGCTCACGAGAGCCTTCCTTGATCCGCACATGCACACGAACGGTGTCGCCAACCCGCATCTCGGGCAGCTCTTCCTTCATGTACTGGCTGGACAGAGCCTTAACCAAATCCATATCTTTGTCCTCCTTAGTATTAGGCGTTCATGCGGCGGATGCTCCGGCGATATGGTTCCCGGCCCCGCAGAGGACTCACCTTGATTTCAGACCGAGGTATTATAGCATAGGATTTTCCTAAAATCAAGAGGTTTTTACAATATTTTTTAATTATTTTCATTCAGAACGCAGGGCGATCACCGGGTCTTTCTTTGCGGCGTGCTTGGAGGGAATCAATCCGCCGATCAGCGTCAAAACCATACTCAGCACAATGAGTATAACCGCACCAGTCACTGGCAGCTGGGCATTGATCTGGCTGTTGTCCGTTAAATGGTGGATGATTTGATTGATCGGAATATTCAATATGATCGTAACTCCCACTCCGATCAAGCCGGAGCAAAGACCGATGATAAATGTCTCCGCATTGAACACCTGAGAAATATTGCGCTTGGAAGCGCCAATGGCTCGCAGTACACCAATTTCTTTTGTTCGCTCCATAACCGAAATATAGGTGATAATGCCGATCATAATGGAAGAGACTACCAGAGAAACCGCCACAAAAGCAATGAGCACGTAACTTACACTATCAATGATCGTACGTACAGAGGACATCATAATACTGGTAACATCGGTGTAGCTTATGACCTGATCCTCTTGACCATTTTCCTCCATTTTCAGGTTGTAATTATCCAAAAAATCCAGAAAATCTTCTTTCGCAGCAAAGTCCACAAAATAAATAGCTATCCCGGAAGGTTCATTTACATCTGCATATCCCAGTGACTGCAAATTACTCTTAGCGGTTCTCTCCTTTTGGGGTGAAGTCATCGCTTCCATCAGCCGCCTAAGCTCATCTTCATCCATATTGAACTGAAATGCGGATGCGAAGGCTTCCTCGTTCACGTAAAAGGAGTTACCAACGTAGTTCATCAGCACGCCGCCAAGCTTGGAAATCTGCCGCATCAGGAAGCTGCGGATCTCCTGCTCCATCATCTTTCCTGCCATTGTACCGGCTACACCATTTACAAGAGGAAGCTGCATAAAGCTATCCACATAGCCGTCTATCTGATCTGCTGAGATATAAGCGTAAATGGGCGGCAATTCCACATCCGTCCCCTCTGCAGGAGGTTCTGCAGGTGCGTTATCAACAGGGATCTCTGCCATGGCGTAGGATGTCATCACAACCGCATTTTCATCAGCAGGTGCTGTGGGCAGTTCAGTAGGTGCCTGCGTCGGTTGTTCTGCCGGAGGTTCTGTGGGAGCCTCTGCAGGGGGATCAGTCGGTGTCTCAGTAGGAGCATCCGTCGGTGCCTCTGTGGGTGCCTCTGTGGGTGCCTCTGTGGGTGCCTCTGTGGGTGCCTCAGTAGGAGCATCCGTCGGTGCCTCTGTAGGCACTTCCGTCGGTTCTGTAGGTACCGTAATTTCCGGTATCTCCGGAAGCTCCGGGACTGCGGGAATATTCTCCATGTTGGCAGCAATGTAGTTTGTCACCATTGCAAGCAGCAGCGGACTGTATACCTGTTCGAGTGTTTTCTCAGGAAGCTGATATTTGGCTTCCAATGCATTTATCTGCTGCTTTGCATCATCAGTTCCCAAATACGTACGGATGATCTGTTCAGCATCCGACAAATATAGTTTTACCGATCCCGTAGCCGGATCCCCATTCTGGGCAATATACGCATTTAACATCTGCCGGGAAAGATATGACAACGTGTTCAAGAAGTCCTTCTGGGCAGGTGAAAAGTCAATATCCATTGATTTATAGGCTTCATCCACATACCGCTCAATCATATTTAAAATAGCGCTTTCGCTGATATTCATCCCAAATGCGGAAGAAAGCATCTCTTCGTCGATTGAGATCATTTCCTTAAAATCAAGGCTGTCATTTTCCTCCTCAGCACCAAATTCCTTCCCTGTAAAGACATCCTTTTGCATATCAGCAAGCTGATCCTTCACGATCTGGAATTCCGATGCCTCCTCGATAACCCGTTGTGTCAGCATAGGTGTATACGCAACGCCCGCCGATAAGGTCGTAGCGTTTACCCCATCCTTAGGGCATACGATACCCACGATTTTCAGCGTTTGGCATTCCATTACCCGCTCTTTCATATACCGTTCATTGTCTGACATATCTTCCCAAACGGCATACTCCTCATTATACCGATATTTTGCCGCTGCAGGAACCAGGCGGAAGCTGAGATTCATCAGATCGTCATACGACCACTGCATTGGTTCCTCTTCCGCCTCAGCCTCCTCACCTTCCATCACCTTTTGGATCATTTCCAAAAGTGTATCGGTTTCCTTTAATCCCAGTGTATACGCCATATAATCAGAGATCTGTCCGGGAGAAGACAGCACAACGATCAATTCATCAGCACTCTCAGGCCATCTGCCACGAAGGACATCATATTGGGAATCCAGTAGATTTCTGTCGTCTACCATCTCATAAAAGACATCCGAATCCATGTATGCAGACATTACAGCCATACCTGTGATATCTCCAAACAACTCCGCAGGATTTACCTGTAAAAGGTCATCGCTGACGTCGGAAGAGTAAATCAGCGGTTTAATCCCATAGCTGTACTTTATATCATTGATATCGTTTTCCACCTTGTCCATATTCTCTTCTAGATAGGCTTTAAAGGAGCCAAGATCGTTTGCACCCACCTGAGCAAACATCTGGGAGATCATCTGCTGCTCAACCACTGTTTCCGGAGCAGCATCCTTTCCCTGCCCTAATACCGTTCCGAAGGCAGACATCATGGACATCATATCGGCAGTTTCCGACTGAATGACCAGTGGATAATTGGAAAGTGTATCCTCCTGGATCTGGTCGATGTACAACTGGAATCCCGTGGACAGCGACAAGATCAATGCAATGCCAATAATACCAATGGAGCCAGCAAAGGCAGTTAGAATCGTCCTTCCCTTTTTGGTCTTAAGATTATTAAAGCTCAGGGCAAGTGCCGTAAAGAAAGACATAGAAGCCTTTCCCAGATTCTTATGCTGCGGAGCAGCATCGGAAACTTCCGGGACATAAGGATTACTGTCATCGATAATACGACCATCCTTGACACGAACGATCCGGTTGGCATAATCATAGGCCAGCTCCGGATTGTGGGTCACCATCACCACAAGGCGGTCCTTGGATACTTCCTTCAAAAGATCCATCACCTGCAGGCTGGTTTCACTGTCCAGAGCACCGGTAGGTTCATCCGCAAGCAGAATATCCGGGTCGTTTACCAGCGCTCTTGCGATGGCAACACGCTGCATCTGACCGCCGGACATCTGATTGGGGCGTTTATGAAGCTGATCCCCAAGGCCAACATCTTCCAGCGCCTTGGTCGCCCGTTTTCTTCTTTCAGAGCGGGAGATTCCGGATATGGTAAGCGCAAGCTCAACATTGGCTAGAACCGTCTGATGCGGGATCAAATTATAGCTCTGAAACACAAAACCGATGGTGTGATTGCGGTAGGAATCCCAATCCCGGTCTGAATACTTTTTAGTGGAGATTCCGTTGATGATCAAATCACCGCTGTCATATCTGTCCAGTCCGCCGATCACATTCAGAAGCGTTGTTTTGCCCGATCCGCTTGGGCCAAGGATTGCTACAAATTCGTTATCACGCAGCGTCAAACTGACCCCATCCAAAGCGGTCTGGATGAGATCCCCAGTCTTATACTGTTTGCGGATATCACAGATCTGAAGCATACTATCCTCTTTCAAAATTAGTTTTGATTTTATACTACCACGGATTTATCAGCACCGCAATAGCTTCAAAAAAATGTTACAATTTATATTTCATATTATTTCCAAGGTTCCCCTTGCTGTCGGGAAATATATTTGCTATACTAAATACAAATTTCAGGAAGGAGCAGTAAAATGGAACCCAAAAGAACATTTACACGGGAACAGCTTCACTATCTGCATTTGCTTTCCAAAGAATATCCCACGGTTCAGGCTGCCGGCACGGAGATCATCAAGCTGCAGGCGATTCTGAATCTTCCGAAAGGTACAGAACACTTTCTGTCGGACATTCACGGCGAATACGAAGCCTTTCTTCACATTTTGAACTCCTGTTCCGGCGAGGTCAAGGATAAGCTTAACGAGCTGTTCGGTGATACCCTGTCCCAAAGTGAACTGGATGATATGGCAACCCTGATCTACTATCCCTCCGCCAAGCTGGCACTGGTTGCAGACAGCACAGAAAACCTGGATGATTGGTATCGCATCACACTGAACCGTTTGGTTCAGCTTTGCCGCTGGGTATCCGTCAAATATACAAGAAATAAAGTTCGTGCCGCTATGCCGGATGATTTCCGTGAGATCATCGACGAACTGCTTCACACCCGCCCTGACGAAGAAAACAAAAAGAATCACTATAAGATCATTATTGAATCTATCATCAATATTGGGCAGGCCGGTGAAGTTATCGAAGCCATCTGCAGCTGCATCAAGCAGCTGACAGTCGATCATCTGCATATTGTAGGCGATATCTTCGACCGAGGTCCCCGTGCGGATATCGTAATGGACCATCTGATGAAATCCCACAGTGTGGATATCCAGTGGGGCAACCATGATATTCTCTGGATGGGTGCCGCATCCGGTTCCAGAACACTGGTGGCAACCGTACTTTCTAATTCTATCCACTATAATAACCTGGATGTGATCGAGACCGGCTACGGCATTTCTCTGCGTCCACTGTCTATCTTTGCCAATGAAGTATATAAAGATACCGACCTGAGCTGTTTTACCGTTAAGCTTACCGGGGCAGATGCCGAGCACTATACGGAAAAGGATAAGCTCCTTTCCGCCCGTATGTACAAAGCCATCACCATCATATTGTTTAAGCTGGAAGGTCAAAAGATCCTCCGCCGGCCTGAGTACGGAATGAATGACCGTCTGTTGTTGGACAAGATCGACTACCAAAGCAAGACTGTTACCATCGATGACAAAGTCTACCAAATGGAGGACTGTGACTTTCCTACCGTCGACCCCAAGGATCCCTATGCCCTCACAGCCGAGGAGCTTCAGGTCATTGATCAGCTGACAGATTCCTTCCGTCATAGCGAGAAGCTTCAGAAGCACGTGCGTTTTCTGTTCTCAAAGGGTGGTCTGTATAAGGTATTCAACGGAAACCTTCTTTACCACGGTTGCATCCCGATGAACGAGGATAAAACGCTTCTGTCCTTCCAATTGGGCGGTATCGAACGAAGCGGAAGAGATTTCCTTGATTTTGCAGAAAAAACTGCCCGTAAGGCCTACTATGACAAGCGTGGCACACCGGAACGTCAATACGGTTTGGACTTTATGTGGTGGCTTTGGGCAGGTCGCAACAGCCCGATCTTCGGCAGAGACCGGATGACCACCTTTGAACGCCGGTTCATCAAGGATGAGTCCAGCTGGGCAGAGCCAAAGAACGCATACTATACCCACTATAACGATATGGCAGTATGTGAAATGCTCCTGCAGGAATTCGGTCTGACGGGCGAACACAGCCACATTGTCAACGGTCATGTGCCCGTCAAAGCGAAAAAGGGCGAAAGCCCCATTAAAGGCGGCGGCAAGCTGATCGTCATTGACGGCGGTTTCTGCAAGGCCTACCAGCCCACATCCGGTATTGCCGGCTACACGCTGATCTTCAACTCCAGAAGTCTGCGTATCGTATCCCACCAGCCTTTTGAAAGCAGGATGAAGGCGATCCACGAAAACCACGATATTGCCAACGAGTCCTTTATCTTTGAGCGGATGCATAACCGTGTTAAGGTCGCTCAGACCGACCAGGGACGTGAGCTGCAAGCAAGAGTGGAGGATCTGATGATGCTTCTGGATGCTTACAGGAGTGGCGCAGTGGCCGAGGGGCATAAATAATTTTCAAAAATCAAATCCTCCGACTGGAAAGTCGGAGGATTTGTTATATAATGCTTTGGTCCGAGTGTCGAGATTCGTTTGCATTTTCGCCGTAGGCGAAAATAGTTGTAGCCACCAGTGTTTGCACTGGTGGCAGCAACACGCCCCCGGAGTGTTGCATTTGGATTATTCGAAGCTCTCCACTGGATAGAAAAAGACCGAAAGAGCATTTGCTCTTTCGGTCTTTTTGGTCCGAGTGTCGAGATTCGAACTCGAGGCCTCTTGAACCCCATTCAAGCGCGATACCAAACTTCGCCACACCCGGAAATATGCTTGCGTTTCCTCAACGCCACAGTATCTTAGCATACCTTGGCGAAAAATGCAAGCATTATTTTCACTTTTTTGAAAAAATTTTATTACTCGCCCACGTCGGACTTAACGACCTTGCCCACATTCCAAAGCATTGCCACCTGCTTCTCAGCTGCGGCCTTCTCTTCTTCATTGGAATACTCAACATACACAGTATGGGCACTGCAGTCACTGCACTCGACCTGGACATTCCATCCACCCTCATGGACCATAAAGCCGCTGCCACGGCAAATGGGACAGTCCTCTAAAACAAAATTAGGATTTACTTCCATCATAATAACTCCTTATCTGAAAATCATTTCCTGGGAATCGTAGATTTCAATGCGCCGACAGCTTGCAAAATCCGCCTTCAAATCCGGTAGATGCAGATCGATAGCAGCACTGATCTGCATTGGGTTCAAGGTTGGATTCTGGCAGCATACAAGCGCCTCGATCTGGATAGTATTCTCATCCTTCAGGGTAATCATAATCTGACGGATCATCGGAATAATATCCTGATCCTGAACACCGTTCTTCGTTCTCTTGGGCACAACGATGCTATCTGCTGCAAAGAAACCTTTCAGCCGCTCAACTGCACCCTCCAGCACACCGGCATCATACTCCAGCGAAACGGCACAGCGCAGCAAAGAAAGGTCCCGAAGCTTTCTGCCATTATCGTACACTTCCAGGACTCTGACACCGTCCACAAGGGCATCATTGAGACGGTCACGAATCTCGGCATCACTCACCGGATCTCCGCACAGATCGAAGTCCAGCAACTCACAGCTGCTTTCAACGCCAACAGACAGCGGCAGCGCAATAGACACAGAAGGTCTGGGATTAAACCCTTGCGTATGTGTCAGCAAGAGTCCGGCCCGTTTAAAAGCTCTCTGAAACAGGCGCATCAGATCCAAATGGGAGATCCAAACCGCACTCCCCTTCTTCTCAAACAGAAGTCTAGGCATCACAGCGCACCTCCTTCAAAAGCTTATTGGCGCCGCAGCCGCTGCAGCCGTGGCGGCAGTCCGGCGTTACGCTCTCCCCGTAAGCCTGCTTCCGCTCCCGCAGCAGGAAGGTTTTCGTAACACCTACGTCGATCATATCCCAGGGCAACAGCTCATCCTCGCCGTATCCACGCACGGTATAGAAATCCGCATCAACCCCGCACGCTTCAAAAGCATCCAGCCAGTGCTGGTAATTGAAGTATTCATCCCAGCCATCCAGACGGGCGCCACGACGTGCTGCCTCCTCGATCACAGGACCAATCCGCCGGTCACCTCTGGCCATAACAGCCTCAAGGCGGCTCAGATCCGGCGTATGATAATTATACTCAATAGACTTGGAATAAAAATGACTCTTCAGCAAACGGCACCGGCGCAGATATTCTTCCGTCGTTATCTGTTTTTCCCACTGGAAGGGCGTATGCGGCTTGGGAACAAAATACGCCGTTGCCACGTGAACACGAAGGCCACGTTTCTTGTTGGAAGCATTCTCCTTCCAGGACTGGATGATCTTATATACAAGCTCAGCGATCCCCAAAACATCCTCATCCGTCTCTGTGGGCAATCCCAACATGAAATACAGCTTTACATTGTTCCAGCCGCCGGAGAATGCATTGGCACAGGTGGTAAGGATCTCCTCCTCGGTCAGATTTTTATTGATCACATCACGCAGACGCTGTGTACCTGCCTCCGGCGCAAAGGTCAGACCGCTTTTACGAAGGGTCTGCAGCTTCTGCATCAGTTCCCGGGAGAAATTATCCGCACGCAATGACGGAACAGAAAGGCTGACCCTGTTGTCCTCACAATAAGGGATCATCGCATCTGTCAGCCGTTTCAGCTCCCGATAGTCAGAGGTAGACAAGCTGGACAGTGTGATCTCATTGTGACCAGAGTCTTCCAGTGTTTCCACCGCCTGGCGGTATAATACCTCCGCACTCTTTTTCCGCACCGGACGGCAGGAAAAACCTGCCTGACAAAATCTGCAGCCACGGATACAGCCACGAAAAACCTCCAGATTTGCACGGTCGTGGACGATCTCCGTTGAGGGCACGATCATTTTTGTGGGATAATAAGCGTTATCCAGATCCTCAATGATCCGCTTTGTCACTACTTCCGGCGCACCTTTCTTAGGCGTAACTGCCTCAAGGGTTCCATCCTCATTGTAGGTATGCTCGTAGAAAGATGGTACATAGATCCCAGGGATCTTGGAAACCGCTTCCAGAAAACGCTCTTTCGTCCAGCCCTCAGCCTTTGCTCGGTCATATAAGCTCAGAATTTCAGGAGTGATCTCCTCACCCTCGCCCAACGAAAAGAAATCAATAAAGTCCGCCAGAGGCTCGGGATTGAACGCACAAACTCCACCGGCAAAAACAATGTTTTTAAGTCCTGATCTGTCCTTGCTGTGCAGGGGCACCTTGGCCAAAGAAAGCATATTGAGGATATTGGTATAGCACATCTCATAGCCAATGGTAAAGGCGATCATATCGAAATCCTTGACAGGATCCTGACTTTCCAGTGCCCACAGCGGCAGGTCGTTTTCACGCATCGCCTGCTCCATATCTCCCCACGGGGCAAAAACACGCTCGCACCAGACGCCATCCATCTCATTCATTACACCATATAGGATGCGCATTCCCACATTGGACATACCGATCTCATATGTATCCGGAAAACAGAATGCCACTCTTACACGGACATCACACGGATCCTTTTTGATCTCATTAAACTCTCCACCGGTATAACGTGCAGGTTTCTGCACCGCTGGCAAGAGCCGTTGCAGTAAATTAGTCATAGCCTACCTCTGATTATTTCGATTAAAGCTATTGTACCCTTAACCGTCCTCGTTTGCAAGGAATTTTTATTTGCGCAACCCGAAGAAGAATTATAAAAAGTAAAACAATCGGCAGAAATCCCAATTTCCAAAACAGCAACCCGTAAATGCCTGCGGCGCAGAAAGCAAAAAGAACCAATACCGAAGCAACTCTCTCCAACCGATCCGCATATTTCGGTACAGAACATTTTAGAAAGGCGCTCAGCGCTCTGCCTCCGTCCAAAGGATAGATGGGGATCAGATTCCATGCCGACTGGATCAAAGCGCACAGAGCAAGTCTGGGGGCCCAGCGGGCAAGCAGGAGCAACGCCAAGCCGCCAATCGGACCGGCAATCGCACAGAAGCCTTCTCCCATATCGGATCGCAGATCCGCCTGTATTTCAGCGCCACGAATGCCAACAGAAATCTTTTGAACGCTTCCTCCGGCCAAATATACAGCACAACAATGGAACAGCTCGTGCACGGCAGCAGCCACCAGCCAGGACACGATCCATTGCAGCGGCACAAACAGAACTGCAGCAGCAAATAAGATATAGGCAGATGGTTCAATATCAGGTGTCAAGAATCTCTTCTGATTTTCCATTGTCAATGATCATGTTACAAAAGGTTGTAACCGCTTCTCCAACCGGTTCGCCGCTCTTGATCTCATCCAACATAACAGCAAACGCTGCTTTGGTCACGTGGGTATCCCCGGGAATCAGCCATTCTTCAACAGCATTTCTTACTTGAGGCCGTGCGGCTACCACCAAAAGAGCAATGACCAACAGACTCGGAAGAAACCATTTTTTCTCTTGCTTATGTGGTGGATATTTATGATTGTCCTCCGGACTGTACATAATGCGATAACTCATAGCATCCCTCCGCTTTAATATACGGGGGTATGCTTGGAAATATCAACAAGAAAAGCTCGCCAACGGCGAGCTTTTCCAATACAAATTACACTTTTCGCATTCCGTAGAAATCAGCAAGCATCGAGATCAGTCTTCCGTTGCCGCTGGCATTTGGCTGCCAGCACATATAATACGGATCGTTATCAGCAAAACGCTCTGCCATCTGGTAAGCATCGCTGACACCGTAGCGGATGATCGCCTTGATAACATCCTCCGCTTTTTCCTTCTCGCCCTGTGCCAGCCAAGTGTAGAACCAACGCATATCACCGCTGGCCAGATACCAGGTATGACCGGCAACAGTATCGGAGTCACGGTTGGGACGAAGTCTGCCGTCACACATCAGACCGGTTAAGCCACACTGCATACATCCACGGTTACGCAGATAGTTTTCAGACCATTTCGCCTCCGGACTGTTGGGATCCATAACACCGGTACCCAGCAATAGCGCAGGGCCATCAGCATGGTATGCGCCCATAGGAGGATCGGTCTGTGGAATACCCAAACGGTTGGGAATCAGCAATTCATCACCAACGGTACACTCCTTTACCACCACTGCGAGGATCTTTTTCATGGCGGCAATGTAGTCATCATATTCTGCTCTTATTTCAGCAGCACGGGGATCACTGTGCTTTTCAAACACTTCCGCCAGACGTCCCAACGCCTGTTGACTGTATGTGTCGCTCATACACCAGCACTGGAATTCACCGGGCCAGTCCGTACCTCGCATAGACGGGAAAATACCGGTGTACTTACTTCCCTGCTCGGTACTCTTGGCTCTCTGACGTTTGATCCATTGGTATGCAAGATAAAGCTGATCCTTATAACGATCAAATGCAGCGGGATCTCTATGCAGAATGTGATGGCAGCAAGCCAGCATTGCACCTGCGGTGGTGCTACCCCATGCGGTCCTGAGAACAACTTCACCTGCCCCCTCACCTTCCTTGACCTGGCAAGTATCAAAGAAGAAATCGTAGGCGGTCCTGTTATAGTCATCAAAATTACCCAAACGGTCCAGCGCCTCCAGGAAGAACATCGCCTCAACAGACCAGAAGAATCGGTTCATACCGCCCTGGCGGGGTGCGACATACCCCTCGTCCAAGTAGCTGGAGAACATCTGCAGCAGCTGTACCACCATATTCTTGACCATCGGCTCGTGCTCAGGCTTGCCGGGCATATTCTCAATGCGTTTAAGTTCATTCAACCAGAACTTTTCCACTTTTTCCCGCTCAGAATCATAGCCGGATGCAGATTCGTCCTTATCCATATAATGCATCCACATAGTCAAAGTTTTTTCTTCGCCGGGCTGCAGTGTAAACTCCGCCTTCAGCATATCCCGGTGATGCCACATACATCCCTTGACTTTTCCATGCCAGTATAAAGAGAATCCATTGTTTTCTTCGATCTCAATGGCACAGTTATTTGTTTCATCCAGGATTCTGGAAACACCGTCAAACTGCCAGGTGGACTGGGTATGTCCCCAGTTGCCGATATTTCCGTTGTATGTAACATAGCCATCGGCTTCCATACCGGTAAAATAGTTTTCAGGGCCGCTGCGAACCAGTAAAGAAAGCACATCCCTAACAGACTCACTGCCTTCATTCTTTACACAAATGCGAATAAAGATGCCGGGCCGTTTGGTGCCGGTATTACAGAAGTTTTCCATCTGAACGGTATAATTGTCCAGCCTGTTTTCCATCGCATGAACAGGCACACCGTCATCACGGGTAAGCATCCGGGTCTGCTTAAAATCAATCGGTTCCATTTCCTTGCCAACCAGAACACAAAGAGCAGACGCCGGATAGCCGGAGTGGGAGATCTTATCGGCACATTTTGTTTCAAACTTGCTGAGGATCACCTTGAAATCCGGCCACTGGGTACAAAAGTATCCGGAAAGCGGAGTATGTAGATACCGTTTGGAAGTTCCAATTTTTACCCAACCATTCTTACTTGCCATGATATTTCTCCTTTATTTGGTTGAAATAATAACCCTATGAAAAATATACCTAAAATAAAGAATAATTGCAACACTACACATCTGTGATTCTTGCTATTTATATTTGTTGAAATTGTTAAGTAATTCAATTTGTTCCGAAGTATCGGGATTCGTTTGCATTTCTGCCCGTAAGGGCAGGAATAATTGTAGCAACCAGTTTTTGAACTGGTTGCCGCAATATGCCACCGGCATATTGCGATTCAGTTCATTCGAATCCCTTATCTTGACCAAAAATAAAAGGGTGCCGAAGCAGCCAGTGCCCTGATCGTCATTCTTGCTTTACCAATATCATAGGAGTATCGGGATTCGTTTGCATTTCTGCCGTTGGCAGAAATAGTTGTAGCAACCAGTTTTTGAACTGGTTGCCGCAATATGCCACCGGCATATTGCGATTCAGTTCATTCGAATCCCTTATC
>JAFSFK010000090.1 GCA_017435245.1 Oscillospiraceae bacterium
GAAGAACGCTTTCGAGCTGCTGGCTCAGCCCGACATCGACGGCGGCCTGATCGGCGGTGCCTCCCTGGTCCCCGAGAAGTTCGTCAAGATCATCGAAGCTGCCAACCAGCCCACTGTGTAATAAAAATGGAGCAGCGCAAGCTGCTCCTTTTTTTAATTGAAAATGGAAAATGGATAATTGAAAATGATTGTGTCGGCTTTGCCGACGATTGAAATCATTTCCCTCCGGGAAATACCATAATTTTCAATTTTCAACTTTCAATTTTCAATTCTCTTATTGGAGGAATCTCTATGAATACCCAAGTGCTCCCGGCAACTGCGCCGGAGGCTGCAGCTACTGCAGCGGAAATCATAAAAAATGGCGGTCTGGTGGCCATTCCCACGGAGACAGTCTACGGTCTGGGCGCCAACGGTCTGGATCCCGAGGCAGTGGCGAAGATCTTTGCAGCCAAGGGCCGTCCCCAGGACAACCCGCTGATCCTGCACATCTGCGGAGCGGAGCAGATCGAGGAATACTGCCATCATATCCCCCAGGCGGCTTATGATCTTGCCCAGCGGTTCTGGCCCGGCCCGCTGACCATGGTGCTGCCCGCCAAGTCCTGCGTACCCAAATGCACCACCGCAGGTCTGCCCACCGTTGCGGTGCGCTGCCCGGACAGCACGGTGACCCGGGAAATCATCCGTCTTTCCGGTGTTCCCATTGCCGCACCCTCTGCCAACATTTCCGGCAAGCCCTCCACCACCACTGCCCAGCACGTCCTCCACGACCATAACGGCAAGATCCCTCTGATCGTCGACGGCGGTGCCAGCCGTGTGGGTGTGGAGAGTACCATCGTGGACCTGAGCGAGGAGCGTCCCCGGCTGCTGCGCCCCGGCGGCATCACCCCGGAGCAGCTAAAAGAGGTGCTGGGAGATCTGATCGTTGACAAGGCGGTCACCGCTGAGGTGGCCAAGGGAGAAACTCCCAAAGCGCCGGGTATGAAGTACCGCCACTACGCCCCCCAGTGTCCCCTGGTGATCGTATCCGGCAGCCGGGAGAAGGCGGCAATGTATATCCGCAATCTGTATCAGCCCGGTGACCGGGTACTGTGTTTCGATGAAGAGCTGCCGTTATACCATGGCTGTGATCCTCTGTCCTACGGACAGGAAGCAGACTTGGAGAGCCTGTCGGCAGGCCTGTTCTCCGCCCTGCGGGAGCTGGATGACCCCAAGATCCATCAGGTCTACGCCCGCTGCCCGGAGGGTGAGGGTATTGCCTTCGCCATCCAGAACCGGCTGCGAAAGGCGGCGGCCTTCCACATCGTGGATGCGGAGGAAGTATTGCCTCCCCTGTGTAAGGGGAGGTGCCCCGAAGGGGCGGAGGGGTTGTAATGGATCGATACCCTACAATCCCCCAGTCAGCTTCGCTGACAGCCCCCTTTACACAAGGGGGCCTGATCATCGGTATCACCGGCGGTACCGGCAGCGGCAAGACCACCCTTCTGGATATCATCCGGGAGCTGGGCGGGATTGTGCTGGACTGCGATGCCATCTACCACGAATTGCTGAAAACCGACAGAGAACTCCTTGCCGCCATTGACCGCCGTTTCCCCGGCACCGTCTGTGACGGCAGTTTGGATCGGAAAAAGCTGGGAAATATCGTTTTTACCGATGAAAATGCCCTGGGGGACTTAAACGCCATCACCCACGCCGCCGTTAAGGCGGAGGTGCTGCGTCAGCTGGAAAGCGCTCCCACGCTGGCGGCCATCGATGCCATCGGACTTTTCGAGGGCGGACTGGCGCAGCTTTGCGATGTGACGGTGGCGGTCACCGCCCCGGAAGCGCAGCGCATTGCCCGGCTTATAGCAAGAGACGGCATCACCGAGGCGTACGCCCGCAAACGCATCCGTGCCCAAAAGTCTGACCGGGAATTTTCCGCTCTGTGCGACCACACTCTGACAAACGACACCACGCCTGAGACCTTCCGCACCAAATGCCTTGCATTTTTGCGGCAACTGGGTATAATGAAAGAAGAACCTTGACAAATTCCGATTTATCGAGCAGTTTGTTATCGCACCCAAAGGCTCCCTTGCCTAAAGGGAGCTGTCAAAAATCTTTGATTTTTGACTGAGGGATTTGCAGCAATC
>JAFSFK010000091.1 GCA_017435245.1 Oscillospiraceae bacterium
ACGGAGCACATATGCTGTACTTCTGCACTGTAAATCATGGCAAATTTTCCTTTCTTTTCAAAAGACGGTTTGTCCGCCTTTGGATTTATTTATTTGGAAAACCGATATTTTCCGCATACATTATAAAGGCAAACGGGAAAAATGTCAATGCGTAAATAAACAATGCCAAATTCCGATTTAACGCTCTGACGAGCGAATTGAAAATTGAAAGTTGAAAATTGAAAATTGTGGTATTTTCCTTCGGAAAATAATTTAAAACGTCGGCGTAGCCGACACAATCATTTTCAATTTTCCATTTTCCATTTTCAATTATTATCGAGCGTCAGCTCGATAAACCGGAATTTGAATGGATCTTGAAATTGGGGACATACTAACACCATTCCAACAGAAGGAGGAGAAAACAATGAATTGTCACGCAAACAAGAGCATTGAATGCACCGTACAGCAGTGCGCTCATCACTGTGATGAAGCAAACTACTGCTCCCTGGACCGGATTCTGGTGGGCACCCATGAGGGCAATCCCACTGTGGATCAGTGCACCGACTGCAAGTCCTTTAGAAAGAAATGATCTTTCGGCTGCGACGGCGTTTGCTGTCGCAGTCATTTTTTAACAGAAAACTGCAAAAAACGCTGTTAGGACATAATTTCTTCACAACTTGCACCTATAGTGTTAAATAAGAATTCTATGGGAGGCTCAGTATATATGGAAAATGAGAACTTCGGCAATTCTCAGAATAAACCTGCTTCCGTGCCACGGGAGTGGTATGAGGATTGGCAGTGCCCGGAAGTGCCTGCGCAGCAGAACCGGGAACCGGTTCAGCAGCCGGTGGAACCGGAACCCAAGAAGAAAAAAGAAAAGAAAAACATACCCTGGCTGTATGCTGTGCTGACGCTGGCGTTGGTGCTGGTATGCTGCCTGGTGACCGGTCTTGTGATGAACGGTATCTGGCAGGACCGGATGGAGGCACAGGCACGGAGCTTTTATAACCGGATGGATGTTCTGCAGTCCGAGGTGGATGCTCTGTATCATACCGGCGGTGCTGCGGCTGGTACGGCGACCCAGGAGGGCTATCTGACTCCCGGTCAAGTCTATGCCAACAATATGAAGGCAGTGGTCGCAGTCGCCGGCAACGTTGTGGAGGCTGGCTTCTATGGCTACAATGAATACGAAAGTTTTGGCTCCGGTTTTATTATCAGCGAGGATGGCTATGTGGTATCCAATTACCACGTGGTGGAGGGAACCCAGTCTCTGACTGTGATCACCTATGACGATCAGGAGTATGAGGCCCAGCTCATCGGCTACGATGCCACCAACGATATCGCCCTGCTGAAGATCGAGGCGCAGGCACTGCCCTGCGTGACTATCGGCAGCAGTGATGCGCTGGCGGTTGGCGATCAGGTTGCGGCTGTGGGCAATCCTCTTGGTGAGCTGACCTCCACCCTGACGGTGGGCTATGTCAGCGCAAAGGACCGGATCGTGGCTACCGACGGTACGGCCATCAATATGATCCAGACCGATGCGGCCATCAACTCCGGCAACTCCGGCGGTCCGCTGTTTAATATGAAGGGTGAAGTGGTTGGTATCACCACCGCAAAGTATTCCGGAACCTCGTCCAGCGGCGCATCCATCGAGGGCATCGGCTTTGCCATTCCCATTGACGATGTCTACAGCATGCTGGAGGACCTGCGGAACTACGGCTATGTCACCGGTGCTTACCTGGGCGTTATGGTCCGGGATGTGGACGAGTACGGTCAGAGCTACGGCCTGCCTGCAGGTGTGTACGTGGAGGAAGTGACCCCCGGCTATGCCGCAGAAAAAGCAGGCATCGCCGTTGGCGATATTATCGTGGAGCTGGGTGGCTACAAGGTGACTTGTATGACTGAGCTTTCCCGGGCACTGCGGAAATTCCGTCCCGGGGATACCACCTCCGTCACTGTTTACCGCAATGGACAGGAGCAGTACCTGTCGGTGGTTTTGGATGAGAAACCGCAGGAGGAAGCTCCTCAGCCCCAGCCCGAAGAGCCTGCCGCTGTGATGCCCGGTGAAGAAGGCATTGATGATTGGTACAATGAATTCTTCCGCCACTTTTTCGGCGGTTGAGCGGAATGATGTTTTGAAAACCCGGAGAAGACAGGCTCCCCTTGTCAGGGGAGCTGACAAAAATCTATTTGATTTTTGGCTGAGGGGTAGTGTTCTCTCCCTCAGTCTGCCCTTCGGGCATCCAGCCCCCTCGTCAGAGGGGGCCTTTTGCGCAAACAGCGAATCTTTTCTTCTGCTAAGGTGCGGGAAAAACTCCCGTTTTCCGGCGTTTGGTTACAAAAAATGACATAAAAAATGACGAAAATGCACTAGCTTTTTACTGCGGGAGTGGTATAATAGATGAAACGTCTATGAATTATGATGAAAATTGTAATTTAATATACACAGATGCGGAAATTTGGGGGAAGAATCGTGGAAGACCTGAGCCAGAGAAGAAAAGAGAGAGAAGCCGCAATGCGGCGCAAGAAGAATAAAGCCCGTAAAACCACGCTCATCGTCATTTGTGCGGTGTTGGCGCTGATCCTTGCTTTATTGGTTGCCGGTGTTGTGTATTTTGAAAGCCTGTTGGGCTTGATCAACAGAGCCGATGAGGTGCCTCAGGAGACGATGTCTCAGGAGGAATATGAGGAACTGATGAACTCAATGAAGGAAACCATCGGTGATGACTTTACCGGTGATGTGCTCCACGAGGATGATGTGGAGTGGGGAAGTGAAGTGGAGCTCATCGAGTCCGGTGATGATGTGCTGAACGTCCTGCTGATCGGTCAGGACCGCCGCAGTGAGGAACAGGGCAGATCCCGTTCTGACGTGATCATCCTGTGCACGGTGAACAAGCCTGCCAAGACCTTAACCATCACCTCTTTTATGAGAGATATGTACGTCCAGATCCCCGGCTATGAGGATAACCGTATCAATGTTCCTTATGTCCTGGGCGGTATGGACCTGCTGGACAGAACCCTGTCCACCAACTTCGGTGTGGAAGTGGACGGAAATGTTGAGGTGGATTTCTACGGATTCATCGGCATTATCGACCTGATGGGCGGCATCGAGATGGATCTGACCCAGGCTGAGGCCAACTATATGAACCTGAACTACAGCTGGGATGTGGATGACGGTAAGAGCAAGGTTTGGAACCTGAAGGAAGGCGTGAACCAGCTTACCGGTTCTCAGGCGCTGTCCTATGCCCGTATGCGTTACGTGGGCAACGGCGACTATGAGCGTACTGAGCGGCAGAGAAGAGTGCTGTCCGCACTGGTGGAGAAGGCTAAGGAGCTGAGCATCACGGAGCTGAATCTGCTGCTGCAGCATGCCCTGCCGATGATCACCACGGATATGGAGAATCAGGAGATCCTGAACTATGCCCTGGAGCTGTTCCCAATGCTGCCGGAGCTGACGGTCACCACCCTGCGGATCCCTGCGGATGGCGCCTACCAGTCTACCTATGTTCGTGAGATGGCGGTCCTGCTTCCCAATCTGGCAAAGAACCGTAGCATCCTGGAAGAAGCTATGAAAGTCCCCGGCGGAGAATAATACTTGTTTCCGGAGCCGAAAGCGAATGCTTTCGGCTCCGGTTTTTTAAAGAAAAACGGGAATAAAATGGTAATTATTTCCTGTATAAATGGCGGAAATGTTTTCTTCCTGCCGACTATTGTAGAAAAATTAACAAATTTTGGAGAAAACAACACCATTTTTTGGTATATTCCGATTGACAAAGGCGGAACGCCAATGTTATAATATTACCAAAGTTAGGAGGTTTTGGTAATGGAACTGACCAGGAGCGAAATGGAAATAATGGATGTTCTTTGGGGCGCCGGCGTACCGCTGTCCCGTGCGGATCTATTGGCCCGTTCTGAGGAGAAATCCTGGAAGGATAGCTCTGTACACATTCTTCTTAACGGCCTTCTGCAGAAAGGGGCGATCCGGGAAGCTGGTTTTGTCAAACGCAGCAAGACCTATGGCCGTACGTTTTTGCCTACCCTGACCCGGGAGGAGTACTTTGCCACCACCATTTTCTGTCATCGCTATAAGCCGCAGATCGTAGGTTTGTTTGCTGCGCTTTTGCAGCGGGAGGATATTACCGGTGAAGATCTGGTGCAGATCGAGAAGCTGGTGGCCCAGCGAAAGGAAAAGTAAATGCTAAGCTTTAACGGCTGCTCCGACTGGAGCAGCCGTTTTTGTGCAATTGTGATTGTTGAACAGTTGGATAGAACCTGTAGGGTATCGGCCCCTATAAAACGCTCCATTAATTGGAAATTTCAGGTGTTTTTGTGTTGACAATGTATAGGGGGATGCTATAATTAAAATGAGTTTTCACGACTTATGAGGTAAATGGAGGTTTAGTATGAAAACGATGAAACGCATTCTGTCTTTGCTGCTGGCACTGATGCTGTTTGCAGGTGTCCTGCCTGCCCAGGCACTGGCAGCAGAGGAAAACCTTCCTGTAGTGGAAGAAACGATTCCCGAAACTGTGGAAACTGTTCCTGAGGTGGAGGAGACCCTTCCGGAGGAAGAGGAAACAGTCGAGCAGGTGGAGGAAACCGTTCCCGAACCGGTAGTACTGGAACCTGTGGTGGAGGAAACTGCCCCTGCGGTGGCAGAGCCTGAGACCGCAGAAGAAGCCACTGTTTCTGCTACAAAGCCGGAAGCAGAAGTAATGATGCGGGGTGCTGTATCCCAGAAGGCTATCGTAACACAGGTCGGCGGCGAGCGTATTCTTGAAGCTGGCGAAGTCCAATTTGCTGAGCCTGAGGTCGTGGAGATTTCCGGCCATGACTATACTGGTGAATATATGTCTCTTTCCGAAGGCGCTGTGCAGTTTAAGAAAGAGTTGATGGACAGAAACACTGATATTAAAGTCATGATCAAGTTTTCCTGGAGCGGCTACGCTAACAGAGACGCTGCCGTTGAAGCTGTTGCCAATTATTTGCTGAATTCTGCCTTTGAGCATACTGGTAAGCCTGATGAAGGTGACTACATCTACAAGCATATTTATGATCGGTATTGGAGCTGCAGTTATTGGTATTATACCAATAACTATACCATCGAAGCTACTTATGATTTCGATATGGAATATATGACCTCCGCTTATCAAGAAGCCCAGGTGGATGCTGCGGTGAAGGATATTCTGAACGAGCTGGATCTGTGGGCTATGAACGATTATTACAAGATTAAAGGTGTCTATGACTACCTGACCCACAATGTTACTTATGACTATGACGGCTTGAATAATAACAATGACCGGCTCAAGTGGTCTGCCTACGGTGCACTGATCGACAAAAACTGCGTCTGTCAGGGTTACGCAAATGCATTCTACCGTTTGATGCTGGAGCTGGGTGTGGATGCTCGTTATGTAGGTGGCGAAGGCATTGTCACCGGCGGTTCCGGCCCTCACGGCTGGAACATCGTAAAGCTGGGCAACGTGTACTATGATGTGGACTCCACCTGGGATTCTGAGAATTATTGCGGTGGCTATTATCCCTATGAGTGGTTCCTGCTTAGCGAGGCGAACTTCAGCCCGAGACACGTCCGCAGAGAGATGTATACTACCTCTGAGTTCCTTGCAAAGTATCCCATGGCGACCTCCAATTATACCGGCGCACCTGCAACCATGGGTAAGACCGGCCTGTTCCAGGTCAACGGTGTTTGGAGATACTATGAGGACGGTATCTTCCGGCCGGGCTTTACCGGTATGGTGCAGCACACCAACGGAGTCTGGTACTACATCCAGAACGGTACCATCAGCTGGACCTATACCGGCTTGGCACAGAATACCGACGGAGCCTGGTACTATATCCAAAAGGGTGCGATCAGCTGGAAGTATACCGGCCTGGTACAGCATACTAACGGAACCTGGTACTATGTGCAGAAGGGCAGAATCGCCTGGAGCTACACCGGCCTTGTGAAGCACAGCGATGGAAAGCTTTATTATATCCAAAAGGGCAGCATCAACTGGAAGTATACCGGTCTGCACCAGCATACGGATAAAACGTGGTACTACGTCCAGAAGGGCAGAGTGAACACTGGCTATAACGGTCTGGTGCAGCATACCAACGGAACCTGGTACTATATCCAGAAGGGCACCATCGCCTGGAGCTACACCGGCCTTGTGAAGCACAGCGACGGAACGTTGTATTATATTCAAAAGGGCGCTATCAGCTGGAAGTATACCGGCCTGCACCAGCATACGGATAAAACGTGGTACTACGTCCAGAAGGGCAGAGTGAACACCGGCTATAACGGTCTGGTGCAGCATACCAACGGAACCTGGTACTACATCCAAAAGGGCACCATCAGCTGGACATATAACGGTCTGGTACAGCACACTAACGGAACCTGGTACTACGTCCAGAAGGGCAGAATCGCCTGGGGTTACACCGGCCTTGTGAAGCATAGCGATGGAACGTTCTATTATATTCAGAAGGGCTCCATTAAATGGACCCATACCGGCTTGCTTCAGCACAGCGATGGCAAGTGGTACTACATCCAGAAGGGCAGGGTCAATCCCAATCATACCGGCGTGGTGCAGCACACCAACGGCGTGTGGTATTATGTTGAGAAGGGCACCATCAACTGGAAGTACGAAGGCTTGGCACAGAATGCCAAGGGTGCATGGTACTACGTCAAGAACGGTTCCATCAACTGGAAGTATACCGGCGTGGTAACTCACACCAACGGCAGTATGTACTATGTTAAGAACGGTGCGGTCAGCTGGAGCTTTACCGGCTTGGCCACCCACAGCAACGGCAACTGGTACTATGTACAGAAGGGCGTTGTTAATGTGAAGTATACCGGTCTGGCGCAGCATACCAACGGTGTGTGGTATGGCATCCGCAACGGTAAGCTGGACTGGGGCTACACCGGCTTGATCAAGCATACCAACGGAGTCCTGTATTATGTGCAGAAGGGCCAGGTAAACTGGAAGTATAACGGCACTGTCAAGTACAACGGAACGTATTATAACGTTGTAAATGGTCGTGTATAAGGATCAATAACGGATGAAAACCGCCCGGGGATTTCCCCGGGCGGTTTTGTGCGCAAAATTCCAATTTATCGAGCTGACGCTCGATAATAATTGAAAATGGAAAATGGAAAATTGAAAATGATTGTGTCGGCTACGCCGACGTTTTAAATTATTTTCCGAAGGAAAATACCACAATTTTCAACTTTCAACTTTCAAT
>JAFSFK010000092.1 GCA_017435245.1 Oscillospiraceae bacterium
GAAAGCGGGCAGGCAGTGCATGAAACGGCACTGTTTTCCTGCGTTTGCCATCAGTGCTTCCGTGACCCGGTAAGGCGTCAGCGCTTCGATCCGCTCCTGCCAGACGCTGTCCGGCTCACCCATGGACACCCACACATCGGTGTAGATCACATGAGCGCCCTTGACGGCGGTCTTGGGATCGGTAATGAACTCCAGAATTGCGCCGGTCTCGGCAGCGATCTGCTGGCACTGGGCGATCAGTGCAGGATCGGGGAAATAATTTTCCGGTGCGCAGGCAACAAAGTGCATGCCCATCTTGGCGCAGCCCACCATCAAGGAATTGCCCATATTGTACCGGGCATCGCCCATATAGACCAGCTTCTTACCCTTGAGCTCGCCGAAATGCTCCTGCACGGTGAGAAAATCCGCCAAGATCTGGGTGGGATGAAATTCATTGGTCAGACCGTTCCACACAGGAACGCCGGCATACTTGCTGAGATCTTCCACGATCTCCTGACCAAAGCCCCGATACTCGATGCCGTCAAACATTCTGCCCAGGACCCGGGCGGTATCGGCAATGGATTCCTTCTTGCCCATCTGGGAGCTTTTGGGATCCAAATACACCGGATGCATACCCAGATCTGCCGCTGCCACCTCAAAGGCACAGCGGGTCCGGGTAGAGGTCTTTTCAAAAACCAGCGCAATGGTCTTGCCCTGGCACAGACGGTGGGGGATACCTGCCTTTTTCTTGGCCTTGAAATCCGCCGCCATATCCAGAAGCTTTCCGATCTCCTCGGGCGTAAAATCCAACAGCTTCAAGAAGCTCCTATTCTTAAATGACATCGTTCATTCTCCTTACTTACAAGCTTCCTTGACCACTTGTACCGCTTGCTTCAGATCCTCCATGGGGATATTCAGCGGAGGCAGCAGACGGACCTTATCCTTGGCAGTCAGCACCAAAACACCCTTTGCCATACAGGCGGAAACCACGTCCTTGGCAGCTTTTTCGGTCTTGATTCCGATCATCAGACCCATGCCGGTGACCGCTTCCACGCCGGGAGCATTCTGAAGTTCCTGGAATACATACTCGCTCTTGGCCTTGACCTGTGCCAAAAAGGATTCATCCAAACGGTTAATGACACTCAGAGCGCCTGCGGCACACACAGGGTTGCCGCCGTAGGTAGAGCCGTGGTCACCGGCTACCAACACATTTTGCACCTTTTCGCTCATTAATGCAGCACCGATGGGCAGGCCGCCGCCCAGTCCCTTGGCGGTGGACACGATATCCGGCTGGATATCATAGTTCATATAGGCGTAGAGCTTGCCGGTGCGGCCGTTGCCGGTCTGCACCTCATCGATGATGAGGGGAATGTCATTTTCCTTGCACAGCTGTGCCGCAGTCTGGACAAATTCCTTGGTTAGCGGCACCACGCCGCCCTCGCCCTGAATGCACTCCAGCATAATACCGGCAACGCAGTTTTCTGCCACGACCTTCTTAAGCCCTTCCACATCGTTGGCAACTGCGTGGATAAAACCGGGGGTCAAGGGCTGGAACAGCTCGTGGTAGTGGTCCTGTCCGGTAGCTGCCAGGGTGGTAAGCGTTCTGCCATGGAAGCTGTTTTCCAAAGTGACGATGGTGTAGCAACCGTCACCCTTTTTCTGGGCGGAATACTTTCTTGCCACCTTGATGGCACACTCGTTGGCTTCCGCACCGGAGTTTCCGAAGAACACCTTTGCCATACCGGTCTTTTCACACAGTGCCTTGGCGAGGCGTGCGCAAGGCTGGGTGTAGTAGAGGTTGGAGGTGTGCTGCAGGGTTGCCGCCTGGGCGCTCACTGCCGCCACCCACTCCGGGTCGCAGGCGCCAAAGGCGTTGACACCGATGCCGGAGGTCATATCGATATATTCCTTGCCGTCGATGCCGTACATACGGCTGCCCTTGCCGGATACGATCTCCACAGGGAATCTGCCGTAGGTGCCGGCAACATATTCTTTGTCGTAAGATACAATACTTTCCATATTCTTCATCCTCACTGCTTAACCATAGTACCGGCGCCTTCGTCGGTGAGCAGCTCCATCAGAATGGAGTGGGGGATCCGCCCGTCCATAATGACCACATTCTGAACGCCATGCTCCAGCGCCTCAATGCAGCAGTCCACCTTGGGAATCATACCGCCGGAGATCACACCGGAATCATAGAGTTTCTTTGCTTCTTCTACTGTTACGTGCGGAATCAGGGTAGAAGGATCGTCCTTATCCATCAGAATGCCGGCGATATCCGTCATCATAATCAGCCGCTCCGCACCCAATGCGCCGGCAATGAAGGCAGCTGCGGTGTCGCCGTTGATGTTATAGACATTGCCCTGACGGTCGCTGGCTACGGTGGAGATGATAGGGATATAATTCTTTTCCAGCAGGTCGGTAATGGGCTGGGTGCGGATCTTGGTGATCTGGCCCACAAAGCCCAGGGCTTCATTTTTGGTGGTGGCTTCGATAATGCCGCCGTCGATACCGGAAAGTCCCACTGCGTGGCCGCCCTTCATCTGGATGAGGTTCACCAGCGTCTTATTGACCTTGCCGGCAAGAACCATCTGGACGATATCCACAGTCTCCTTGTCGGTGACCCGGAGACCGTCCACAAAAACCGCCTCTTTGCCCAGCTTTTTCATGGTATCGCTGATTTCCGGGCCGCCGCCGTGGACCAGCACCACCTTGACACCGATGAGCCACAGCAGAGCGATGTCCTCCATCACCTGCTCTTTCAGCTGTTCGTTGACCATGGCATTGCCGCCGTACTTGATGACAACGATCTTGCCGCTGTACTTTTTGATATAGGGCAGCGCCGCAGTCAGCACTTCTGCCCGCTGGGCATTGGAAAAATTACCTTCCATGGTTATCTCCTCAAGTTCTGTAATCGCCGTTGATCTTCACATAGTCGTAGGTCAGGTCGCAACCCCAGGCGCTGGCGCTGTAAGGACCGTCGCCCAGACCCACCAGGATCTCAATTTCCTTTTCCAGCAAAATTTTCTTTGCCAGCTCCTCGCTGAAGGGGATGCCTGCGCCGTTCTTGCACACCTCAATGGTGCCTGCGTTGGAACGGAAGGCCACATCGATCTTGTTTACATCCACATCCGCACCGCTGTATCCGATAGCACACAGTACTCTGCCCCAGTTGGCATCAGCGCCGAACATGGCAGCCTTCAAAAGGCTGGAGCAGATGACACTCTTGGCTGCCGTTTTAGCAGCTTCCAGGGTATCCGCACCGGTGGTCTTGCACTCTAAAAGCTTGGTTGCACCTTCGCCGTCACCGGCGATCATCCGGCACAGTGCCACAGTAATGGAATTCAGCGCCTGCATAAAGGTGGTGAAGTCCTCGCCCTCGGAAAGAATCTGGTCATTTCCTGCCATACCGTTGGCAAGAACGGTGACCATATCATTGGTGGAGGTGTCACCGTCGATGGAGAGCATATTGAAAGTAGCGGTAATATCGCTGCTGAGGGCCTTCTGGAGCATTTCCCGGCTGATGGCAGCATCGGTAGTAATGAATACCAGCATGGTTGCCATATTGGGATGGATCATGCCGCTGCCCTTGGCGATGCCGCCCATGCGGCAAACCTTACCGCCCAGAGAAAACTCCACCGCCACTTCCTTGGAAACGGTATCGGTAGTCATAATGGCCTCGGCAGCGGCGTGACCGCCGTCGTAGCTCAGACCTGCGGTCAGCGCATCCATACCCTTTGCGATGGGTTCAATGTTCAAAGGCTGACCGATGACACCGGTGGAGGCAACCACCACATCATTTGCCAGAACGCCGGTGGCCTTCTGCACCAGATCGCACATATCCCGGGCGATCTGAGGGCCGTCGGCGTTGCAGGTGTTGGCGTTGCCGGAGTTGCAGATCACTGCCTGGGCGATGCCGTTTGCAATGTTTTCTTTGGTGATGGCAAGGGGTGCACCCTTTACCAGGTTCTGGGTGTACACCGCAGCGGCGGTGGCAGGAACATCGCTGACGATCAGCGCCAGATCCTTCTTGCTATGGTTATGGCGGATACCGCAGTGGATGCCGTTCGCCTTAAAACCCTTTGCGGCGCATACGCCGCCGGTGATCATTTTCATATCTCTCATCCTTATTTTTTATACATTCAGGCCGGTGGTCTCGTCCAGGCCCAAAAGAATATTCATATTCTGAATAGCAGCGCCGGAGGCACCCTTGCCCAGATTATCAAACCGGGCAGTCAGGAGGATCCGCTCTTCGTTACCAAATACCGTCACTTCCATATCGTCCCGACCGGAATAGGCGGCTGCGGACAGGAAGCCGTCGCCGTCATCCGTTTCCTTATAGCGGACAAGCCCCTGGGCGTAATAGTCTTTGTAAAGTGTCCGGATATCCTCTGATGTACCCTTGATATCCTGACAGAACAGAGGGACGGAAACTTCCATACCGCTGTAAAAATCTCCTACGATGGGACAAAATGCCGGGGCGTTTTCAAGGCCGCACAGGTGTACCATCTCTTTCAGGTGCTTGTGTGTCTGAGAAAGACCGTACTGCCGGGGTCCTTTCAGCAGCTCACTTCTCTGGGTATCTTCATACTGAGCGATCATTTTCTTGCCGCCGCCGGAATAGCCGGTAAGAGAAAAGCTGGAAAGGTTCATATTTTTGCGGATAATCCCGTTTTGCACCAACGGAGCAACCAGGGCGATAAAGCCGCTGGCGTGGCAGCCGGGGTTGGCGATCCGTTTGGATGCGGCAATTTTTTCTTTCTGCCCAGCCAGTTCCGGGAAACCGTAGGTCCAGTCGGGATTTACCCGATGGGCGGTGGAGGTGTCGATGATCTTGGTATCCGTGTCCCCCACCAAGGCGATGGCCTCTCTTGCCGCATCGTCAGGAAGACACAAAAAAGCCACATCTGCCGAGCAGATAGCATCCCGCCGGGCATAGGGATCTTTGCGAAGGGTCTCACAGATCTTGATCAGCTCTATATCCTGCCGGGAGGCCAGCCGGTCGGCAATCCGCAGTCCGGTGGTACCGGCGCTGCCATCAATGAATACCTTGATCATACCAGCGCCTCCTTTACATACTGGATCTGCTGCTCTACGGAAGCAACAGAGGTGCCGCCCTGAGAGATCCGCTTCTCCACGCAGGTCTTTAAGGAGATCTCATTGTACAGGTCATCGGCAAACAGCTCACTGTAACATAAATAGGTTTCCAGAGGCAGGTTTTCCAGAACCGTATTGTTCTGAATACAATAGGCCACCAGCTGGCCGGAGATCTTGTAGGCGCTGCGGAAGGGCATGCCTTTCTTCACCAGGTAGTCCGCCAAGTCAGTTGCATTGATAAAGCCCTTCTGGGCAGCCAGGAGCATATTCTCCCGGTTGGCGGTAAGGGTGGCGACCATGGGGGCAAACACCTGCAGGCACATTTTCACCGTATCACAGGCATCGAATACCGCTTCCTTATCCTCCTGCATATCCTTGTTGTAGGCAAGGGGCAGGCCCTTCAGAGTGGTCAGCAGCGCCATCAGGTCGCCGTAAACCCGGCCGGTCTTGCCCCGGACAAGCTCTGCCATATCCGGATTCTTCTTCTGGGGCATAATGGAAGAGCCGGTGGTGTAGGCATCGGACAGCTCGATAAATTTAAATTCCCAGCTTGACCACAGGATGATCTCCTCGGAAAAGCGGCTTAGGTGCATCATCAAAATGCTGATGGCGCTCATCAGCTCCACGCAGAAGTCCCGGTCGGACACGCCGTCCAGAGAGTTCATGCAAATGCCGTCAAAGCCAAGATGTTCCGCTTCAAAATACCGGTCGGTGTCATAGGTAGTACCTGCCAATGCGCAGCAGCCGATGGGAGATTGATTGAGGCGCTTCCGGGTGTCCGCAAGACGGCCCAGATCCCGCAGCAGCATCATGGCATAAGCCATAAGGTGATGACCGAAGGTGATAGGCTGGGCCCGCTGCAGGTGGGTGTAGCCGGGCATAATGGCGTCCTTGTAGGCTTCCGCTTTGTCCGTGATAGCCACGACCAGTTCCTTCACCAAGGCAGAAATCTCATCGATCTGGCTTCGCAGGTACATCCGCACATCCAGCGCCACCTGGTCATTCCGGGAGCGGGCGGTATGGAGCTTCTTACCCACATCTCCCAAACGCTCCGTCAGCACGGCCTCCACGAACATATGGATATCCTCACACTCCATGTCGATGGTGAGATTGCCGTCGTCCAGATCCTGCAAGATCCCTTCCAATCCGGCGATCAAGGTGTCGGCGTCGTCCTGGGTGAGGATGTTCTGCTGCGCCAGCATTGCTGCGTGCACCATAGAGCCTTTGATATCCTCCTGGTACATCCGGCAGTCAAAACGGATGGAGGAATTGAAATCATCTGCAATTTTTTCCGTTGCGCCGTCGGTTCTGCCGGCCCACATTTTTGCCATAACGGTTCTCCTTTAAAAAGCCATTGTAGGGAGAGCCGGGTGGCTCTCCCTTACAATATTTATAAATGTATAATTCCGGCCGCTTATTTGCCGTCGACCATAGCCTGGACCTTGATGGGCAGGCCGAAGAGGTTGATGAAGCCCTCTGCATCCTTCTGGTTGTAGTCGCTCTCACCGAAGGTGGCGATCTCCTCGGAGTACAAAGAGTAGGGACTCCAGACACCGGCGTTGATCATATTGCCCTTGTACAGCTTCAGCCGCACCTTGCCGGTGACCCGCTCCTGGGTCTTATCCACGAAGGCTGCCAGAGCCTCACGCAGGGGGGTGAACCACTGACCGTTGTAGACCAGCTCGGCATAGGTGATGCTAAGGCGCTGCTTTTCGTGCAGGGTCATCTTGTCAAGACAAATGCTTTCCAGAACGCTGTGTGCCTTGTACAGGATGGAGCCGCCGGGAGTTTCATAAACACCACGGCACTTCATACCCACCAGACGGTTCTCCACGATGTCCAGCAGGCCAATGCCGTTGGCGCCGCCGATCTCATTGAGCTTGAGAATGATATTCTTGGCGCTCATCTTCTCATCGTTGAGTGCTACGGGAACGCCCTGCTCAAAATCCAGGGTGATGTATGTAGGCGCATCGGGTGCCTGGATGGGGGAAACGCCCATCTCCAGGAAGCCGGGCTTTTCGTACTGAGGCTCGTTGCCGGTGTCCTCCAGATCCAGACCCTCATGGCTCAGATGCCACAGGTTCTTGTCCTTGGAGTAGTTGGTCTCCCGGTTGATCTTCA
>JAFSFK010000093.1 GCA_017435245.1 Oscillospiraceae bacterium
GGACGGGTGATGGGATGATTGCGGTACATTGCCCCCATTAGGTTCTCGAAGATCCGGGTGTCGGGGGTATCCTCGTTCATATCGATCTCCTGACCGATGATGCCCTGTTCCCGCTCTACGCTCTCGGCGGGGAAATAGGGGGTACTGACGAATTCCAGCAAAAGCTTCAGGCTCTCGTGGAAATTCTCGGTGCAGGAGAAAAAATAGGCGGTCATATCATAGCCGGTGAAGGCGTTGGGTACTGCGCCCAGTGCGGCAAAATCTGCGTTTACATCCCGGTGAGGCAGCTCAAAAAGCTTATGTTCCAGATAATGGGCAACCCCGTCCGGTACCCGGAAAGGGACACCATCCACGGTAAATTCCGTATGGATGGAGCCGTAATCGGTGACGAAGTAGGCAAGCTTCCTGGTAAAGCCAGGTCGCTTCACCACCGCAAGAGTCAGACCATTGGGCAACACATCCCAGGTTACTTCCTCGCCCAGCCGGGGGTAATTCCGTTTTTCCATCAGCATTCTCCCCTTAAAAAGTATACGGTGTGCAGCTGCAGGCTCTGCGCCGCCCGGGCTACATCGGAAACCGTTACCTCTTCCACGGCCCGGATGTAGGATTCGGGGGTGTGGCGCAGACCGCTGAGGGCAGCGGAAGCATAGTAGCTTTCAATGGAACCGGGAGAATCGTGGGTGCCCTGAAGCTGGCTGATCAGCGCCTGCTTGGCGGCGGTCAGCTCTTCATCGGTGATATTCCCGGCTTGGCATTCCTCCAAAAGCCGCAGCACTTCCCCTTTTACACGTTCCTCTTCCCCAAAATCGATTCCGGCGAATACGCTTAAGATGCCCTTGCTGCCCTGATAGCCGGAGCCGATATCGTAGCACAGAGACTGGGCTTCCCGGACCTGCATAAACAGCTTGCTGGTCATTCCCGCACCGTAAACGGTGTTGAGGACCTGCATCGTTACAAAATCCGCATCCCGGGTGGTGATGGGAGTCACAAAGCCCATACACAGCTTGCCCTGGGCAACATCCAGAACCTCGGTGTACTCGCCTTTTCCGCCGTCACGGAAACCGGTTTGGACGGGGAGGTTTACATAATTTCTATCGATGCCGCCGAACAGCTTTTCCATCAGCCGGGCGATCAAAGGGGGTTGGGCAGTGCCCACATAGAAGATCTCCACCCGGCTTTGGGACAGCAGCTTGCCATAGTGGCGGTAAAGGGCATCGGGGGTGATAGCCTCTACCTGTTCCTTTTCTCCCAGTCTGGGGATGCCGAAGGAATCGGCGCTGCACATTTTTTTGTACATCTGGGAAGAGGCATAGGCTCGTTTGTCGTTGCGCTGGGACTCGATGGCGGCGATGAGGTTTTTCTTTTCACTTTCCACATACCGGCGGCAGAACACTCCGTCCTCCAAAACCGGAGAAAACAGCAATTCGCCCAAGAACTGCAGCATCGGTTCCAGGATCCGGTCGCCGGCAAGGGCGTAGGCGTCGTCGATAAAGCTACAGCTCAGACCGGTACTGTGATAATCGCCGATCCGCCGCACCATAGTTCCCACTGCCGCACCGTATAGGTCATCCAGCCGCTGGGTGATGGAGCGCAGGTCGGGGCTGCTTTGACAGCCCCGCAGCAGTACCGCCGGGAGCAAAGCATTCATCGCTGCCTCTTCCCGGCACATAGGGCGGACAAACTGAATGCTCAGACAGCCCTGTTTAAATCGTGTATCCGGGAAACACCGCAGCATCACCCCGGGATATATTTCAAAAGTTTCGATCATAGATACTCCTGGTTTGAATGGATAATGAATAATGGATAATGGACAATTATCGTATTTGCTTCGCAAATGATTTAAATAGTGGCCGCAGGCCACACCTTCATTTTCAATTATCCATTTTCAATTTTCAATTAGTATCGCTCATTATATAACATATTTGCCCAAATAGGAAGTACCGGGATAAAAATTTACATATGGGAGGTTGTTATTTCCCAGGTTTTGCGGTAAAATGAGGGCAAAGCATTCCAAGGAGAAAATTATGCAGTATTTGGAAATCACCATCTCCACTGCCTCCCATAGTATCGAAGATACCGCTGCGGCGCTGACAGCTGCCGGTTTTTCCGATCTGGTGCTGGAGGATCAGGCGGAGTTTGAAACATTTTTGGACGAGAACCGGGCTTACTGGGACTACATCGATGAGAGCCTGCAGCAGAAGCTCTGCGGCCTGTCCCAGATCAAGCTGTACTTAGAGGATACGGATCTTGCCGGCCGTGCACGGCTGGAAGAACTGGTTGGGTCTTTGGGTCTGGCTATGACGGTGAAGGAGCTGGCTGAGACCAACTGGGAGGAAAGCTGGAAGGACAATTACCCGCCCCAGCCGGTGGGAGAAAAGCTGCTGGTACTGCCTTATTGGTGCAGCCAGGAGGAGACCGGCGGACGGATCCCGGTGATCCTGGATCCCGGCCTGACCTTCGGTACCGGTGCCCACCCCTCTACCCAGATGGTGATGGAGCAGATGGAAACGATGTCCATCCGCAGCTGCCTGGATCTGGGCAGCGGCAGTGGAATTTTGTCCATTGCGGCGCTGCGTTTGGGAGCGGAGTCCGCCATCGGCGTGGATATCGATCCCAAGGCCGAGGACATTGCCCGGGAAAATGCCGCCTACAACGGCTTTGCCGCTCCGGAATTCACCGCTCTGACCGGCAACGTCACCGCTGACAAGAAGCTGATGTCCCGTCTTTCCCAAAAGGATTATGATCTGGTGCTGGTGAATATCGTAGCCGATGTGATCATCGGTCTTGCACCCACGTTGCCCCAGTTTATGGGCAGCGACAGCACCTTGGTCTGTTCCGGCATTCTGGATACCCGTTTAAATGATGTTCTGTCGGCACTGGAGCAGGCAGGACTTACCGTCACGCATACCCGTGCCAAGGAGGATTGGCGCTGTGTGGTGGCAAAAAGGAGGCGCCTATGAACATACCATACCGCACCCAACGGGCGCTGAAGCGTACTGCGGTGGTGGTGCTGATACTGGTACTGGCGGCGGTGCTGTTATGGCTGTGCTGGCTTTTGTGGCTCAACCGCTTTGTGGTCTATACCCCCAACGGTGCTGTGCTGGATTTTGACCGCAGCGCAGAGGAGCTGCACGGTGAACCCGCCCTGCCTCCGGAGGAGGGCGAACCCATCTCCATCTTCTACAATGAAGGCGAGGATGCGGTGCAGACCTCTACGGAGCTGAATCAGCTGACAGGCTACTATATCGATACCGCTGCCCTGCAGGGGGATATCGAGGTCATCAAGCAGCAGATCCGCAGCCTTGCTCCCGGCACGCCCGTAATGATCGAAGTTAAGAACAGCTACGGCGCTTTCTACTACCATACCGGTGTCAGCGAATTTGTTACCGATACCCTGGATGTGGATAAGGTGGATGACCTTTTGGCGTTTTTGGAAAAAAGCGGAATGTACACCATTGCCCGGCTGCCAGCCCTGCGGGACTATGCCTACGGCTTGAATCACACCCGGGACGGTCTGCCTACCGCAGACGGCTACCTGTGGGCGGATGAGGACTACCGTTACTGGCTCAACCCCGGCAGTGAGGGTACCATCACCTTCCTGATCTCCATAGCCAACGAGCTGAAAAGCTTGGGCTTTGATGAGGTGGTGTTCTTTGAATTTGAATTTCCCAATACCAGTTCCATCGTTTTTAACGGGGACAAGGCGGAAACCTTGGCTACCGCTGCCCAGACCCTGGTGACCACCTGTGCCACCGGCGGCTTTGCGGTATCCTTTGAGGGAAGCGACGGATTCACTCCCCCCATCGGCCGCAGCCGTGTGTTCCGGGAGAATGTGGATGCCATCGATGCTCAGGCTATCGCAGAAAGCTCCGGCGTGGCGGATACTGCCGTGAATCTGGTGTTCGTTACCAACCTGTACGACACCCGTTTCAATGAATACGGTGTCCTGCGCCCCCTGGATTCTGTCCTTTAATTCTTTAGATTCCGGGTTATCGGGCTGTCAATGTAGGACGGGGTCATAACCCCGCCCTACAATACATTTTCAAACAGTTCGATAAACTGGAATTTGTAAAACAAACGGGAGTTTATATGAAATACATAACACAGCTTTTATACATTCTGTTGTTTACCGGCTTGGGGGAGCTGCTGGAAGCGGTGGTCCCGCTGCCGGTGCCGGCAGCTATCTACGGTTTGGTGCTGATGCTCATCGCTCTGTGCACCGGAATCCTGAAGCCGGAAAAAATTGCGGATACTGCCCATTTTCTCATCGCTATTATGCCCTTTTTGTTTGTGGCACCGGCGGTGAACATCCTGCGCTACTTTGACATCATCCGTTCGGAATTGGTGGCGATCTGCGTGGTTATGGTGGTGTCCACGGTCATTGTTTTCGCTGTCAGCGGACTTGTGACAAAGCTCCTTTTGAAGAAGGAGGTGGGGAAGGATGATTGAGTTTCTCAGCGGTATCTCCCTGTTTCCTATGGTGCTGACCCTGGCGTGTTATCAGGTGGGCCTGTGGCTGCGGAAAAAATGGGACAACCCCATCTGCAACCCTATCATCGTTGCGGCGATCCTGGTGGTGGCGGTGCTGCTGGTCACCGGCTTCCCCGTGGAAAACTATCAGCAGAGTATGGGCAGCGCTACCTGGCTGCTGACCCCTGCCACCGTATGCCTGGCCCTTCCCCTGTATGAGCAGCTGAAGGTGCTTAAAAAGAATCTGTTTGCGATTCTGGCGGGCGTGAGCGCCGGAACGGTCACCAGTCTTGTGGTGGTATTTTTGATGTGCCGTGCCTTTGGTATGGATGAGCAGATGACGGTGTCACTGCTGCCTAAGTCCATCACCACGGCAATGGGGATGGTGCTGTCGGAGCAAAACGGCGGAATCCCTGCTCTGACTACGGTGGTAATCATCGTCACCGGCATCTTGGGCAGCTTGATGGGGACGACGTTATGTAAACTGTTGAGGCTGGAGCATCCCATTGCCCAGGGCGTGGCATTGGGTACTGCCTCCCACGTTATGGGCACCTCCAAGGCCAATGAGTTGGGTGCTCTGCAGGGAGCGGTGAGCAGCCTTTCCCTGGCGGCTGCCGGAATCCTGACGGCTATTTTATTCCCCATCGCCCTTATGTTCCTATAAACAATGCCCTGTGCCAAAGCACAGGGCATTTTTCGGTATTGCAATTTCCGGTTTATCGAGCAGTCAAAGGCTCCCCGAAAGGGGAGCCTTTTAATCAGCTAGCGAAACTGGAATTTAGCAGCGGCAGCACAGCCACTGCAGTGCATAGCACAGGCAAAGGGAGGCACAGGGGCTTACCCGCATATCGAAGCCACGGAAAGAACCGGCCTGACGGCGATATGCAGCACCGCCGTGCTGGATCCGGTTCAGTTCATCCAGATACTCCCGGTTGTCCGGTTCCATAGATACCGCCCGGCGGATATGCTCCAGGGCGGTGACCTGATTGCCTAAGCCGTCATTGGCGATGGCGGACAGATAGTACCAGCGGGCGTTGCGCTCGGCAGAAGCGTTCAAGGCGTTCAGCGCCTCCCGGTAACGGCCATAGCGGATATAGTTATAGGCCGCTTGCTGATACTGGTCGCCCTGCTGTTGGCTTTGCTGGGTGTAGGTGCGCTGCCAGCTGCCACCAAAGGGATCGTAGCCATAACCGCCGTAACTCTGGGAGCCGGGATTCGGCTGTGCCTTCTCGGGATTTTTGATCTGCTCATAGGCAGCATTCACCTGCTGCATCTTTTTTGCCGCAACAGGATCCCCCGGATTGATATCCGGGTGGTATTTTTTGGCAAGACGCCGGTATGCCTTTTTGATCTCTTCGTCGGAGGCGTCCCGGCTTACGCCAAGCACCTGATAGGGATCGTCAATCATTTACTTCCTCCCGAGGGACTTTTAATGCCCTCTGTCTTCTTCTGTACTCTACCCATACTCCGGAGTAGAGGATATTGTCCAAAATATCTTTATCCTGTACCAGGGGTAAACGCTCATAATAATCGGTACATCGGCCCATAGCCATTACTAAGTATTGTTCCCACCGGGGCCAGTCCTCGCCGGTATCCATTGCCAGGAAAGGATTGTACCGGTTCTTCTTTTTGTCCCGACGGTAGTCGATGGCCGCATCCGCAAGATAAATATAGCGGCCCAAGGCCATACCCAACTGCCGCAGAGTGGGAGCCCACAGATCCTCCCGATACACCAGGATCTCGCCCATAAGCTGACCAAAGCAGGCGGCGCATTCATCGGGGTTGGGGCAGTTCTCCTGTTCCAGCTGGGAAAGGCGGGCGATGCAAGCTTCAATGGCGGCGCACTGCCGGGGATATTGTTCCGGGATGGGATCGCAGCTTGTTTTCAGAAGCCCCATAGCGGCCTTGCTCAACAGCCGACGCTCGTCTTCATAATCGTCCAGAGCGTTGTAGTATGCCAGATATACATTCATATCCGCTGCGTAGCGGATATATTCGTTATCCACCCACGGACGGGGCTTTAGGGGGTGCAGATTACAGGCACGTTCTCCGGTAGTTTCCTCCGGCTCATACAGGCTCATCAGCAGCAGAGCAAGAAAAGCCATATCGTAGCTGAGGCTCAGCCGGGCAGCCTGGGATGAACGCTCCCGAATTTGCCGGCAGATACCGCAGTAAACGGCGGTATATCGGTTCTTTGCATCATAGGAAAGCTCCTTGACGCTTGCCATCACATACCCGAACATAACGCTGCCCTCCTTTTTGTTCCAATATATTCTAAGATTGTGAACAACGGATAAACAAAAACTATTTTTCTTTTTCCATCAGCAGGTGGTTTAAAGCGCCACCGTAGAAAAGGATGCTGATACAGAAGTACAGCCACAGCATACTAAGGGCCACGGCGTAAACAGAGCCATAGACGTTGGAAAGGCCGGCAAAATGTTCCACATACACAGAATACAGCTTAGTAAAGATCAGCCAGCCCAGAGAAGCAAATACCGCACCCGGAAGTGAATGGCGGAATTTATTTTTTTGGTTGGGCAGCACCATAAATACCGCAGTAAACAATGCCGTCTGCACCAACAGCAGAAGGATCGACCGCAGATCGATGATCCGGAATAAAAAACCAACAGGAAACAGCTGCAGCAGTGTATTTCCGAAAATATTCAACAGCAGCGTCAGCAGCAGAACCACCAAAAAAAGAAAGGTGTACACCACACTGACAAAGCGGGTATAGAAATATCCCCGGTTTTCCGGCACGCGGTAAACGGCGTTCAGTCCGATGATCAGGCCATGGATCCCCCGGCTGGCAGACCAAAGGGCCGTCAAAGCAGAAAGGGAAAGCACCGTTCCGGTGGTACTTTGGTAAGTATTTAAGATCAGCCGCTTGGCGCTGCCCATCAAAGCCCCGGGGATGACCCCCTCCAGAATATCTGTCAAGGTATCCACCGCAATGCCGGTATAGCGCAAAAGGCTCATTAAAAGCACCAGCATAGGGAACAGCGAAAGCACCATAAAGAAACTGGTGTAGGAGGCATAAACGCCGATATGCAAAGAAGTGATGGGCATCAGGCGCTTTTTGCAATACTCTACGATATCTTTGAGAGATTTTTTCTGCATTTTCCCACCTCCAACAAAGGTTATGCTTACAGCCCCGGATTTATCCGAGTATAACAAAGCCCGCTTTATGCAGCGGGCTTTGTAAATTATTCAGCGGAGATCAGGTAATAGTACACAGGCTGACCGCCCCGGAGCAGGTTTACATCCGCATTGGGACAGATATCGGCAAACAAGTCCGCAGCCTTCTGGGCATGGCGCTCCTGGATATCCTCACCGTAATAAATGGTGATATACTCCTTGCCCTCGTCCCGCACCTTCTCAGCCAGAGCCTTCAAAAGGGTCTTGATATCCCGGCCGGTGCCGAACAAGGCGCTGCCGTACATAGCCAGGTAATCGCCCTCGTGGATATCGTAGCCGTCGAAATCGGAGTTCCGGGCAGCATAGGTGATCTGCATGGTATCCACAGTAGCCAGAGATTCGGTCATAGCGGATACGTTCTCTTCTTCCTCACCCTCGGAGTTGAAGCTCAGCATAGCGGTAACACCCTGGGGAACGGTCTTGCTGGGGATGACCACCACGTGCTTAGGGGTCAGGGCATCCACCTGCTGGGCTGCCATGATGATATTCTTGTTGTTGGGCAGCACATAGACGGTCTCGGCAGGAACCTTGTTCACAGCCTCCAGGATATCCTGGGTGCTGGGGTTCATGGTCTGGCCGCCGGAGATGATGCCGTCCACGCCCAGATTCTGGAAC
>JAFSFK010000094.1 GCA_017435245.1 Oscillospiraceae bacterium
CGAGGGTTCAAATCCCTCTCACTCCGCCAAAAAGAAGACCACCCAAAGGGTGGTCTTCTTTTTGGCTTTGTGAGGGGGATTTGAATAGTCTAATTGCAATGCTCCGGGGGAGCATTGCTCGCCGGGTAGGGTCCCGGCAACACCTCTATTTTCTGCAAAGCAGAAAATGCAAACAAATCCCTCTCACTCTCATTTCGGAATTCCGGTTTACAGTCTGCTGGGAAGAGATTCCCATCTCTCTGGCGTCGAAACGCCGCCCTGCAATTACCAACGAACGGCTCACCCATAAATCGGAATTAAAAAAGGGAGGGGCAAGGCCCTCCCCATCTTTACACCTTCAATCCATTGCTACGCAGATATTCCAGGAAACCATCCTGGCTTCCAACCGCAAAGCCTTTTCTGTCAATAATAATCATCAGACGTGCCTTGGTATGCAGCAGGATCAGGTTCTTTGTCTGCCAAACCTTTTTGATATCCGTTAAAGGAATCGGATCCACCGTCTTTTCGCCATAGGTGCATTGGATCTCCTCCTCTGTCACTACTGTACGTACTTTCAGCGGTTCCGGGCCAAATTTCTCCTTATCCCGGCTGATAGCAGTACTTACGCTGTTTTTGTACATTACAAACTGCATCAGCGCAAAAATGAGAATATACGCACAGCCGCTGAAGCTATACTCACCACCGACAACTGCAGTAATAATGTTTGCCACAGCAATGCCGCCCAACACTACATAGATCATCAAATTCACAGGCCGTTTGAAATAAATCAAACGGTATAGCTCCTTCATAACAGCAGGAGTTCTTTCGTATGCGTTTTCAAACAGAATATCCATTGGGTATGCCTCCTTTTCTATAAATATAGCACACCGATCCATTCAAATCAACAAATTCCGATTTGTCGGTCTGTTACGCTCACCACCAAAGGCCCCCTCTGACGAGGGCGCCCTTGCGGCTGGAAATACACGATTGCCAGTGGCAATCGATCCTTAAACAAACTGGCACGGCATAGCCGTGACTGGGGGAGAGAAATCGTTGCTACTGCTACTTTTTCTCTCCCTCCGTCAAAAATCAAAGGCTTTTGACACTTTAGTGTAGGTATGCTTGCCCCCGACAAGCATATATATCCTAATTCGCTTCGCTACCCTCGTTAGAGGGAGGCTTTAGCTAGTGCATCTAGAGAACCGACCGGTAAATCGGAATATATTTGCAGACGGTTTACATTCGACACCTACTTATGTTATACTCTTTTTATCATAATTTAGGAGGTTTCCTATGACCCCAAAGGCAATTTTCTTTGATCTGGACGGGACCCTCACCGATTCCGGCGAGGGCATTATCAACTGCGCTGCACTTGCACTGGAGCATTTTGGTCTGCATATCCCCTCCCGGCAGGAAATGCGGGTATTTGTAGGGCCTCCCCTGGATCAGACCTTTATCAAGTTCGGTGTCCCGGCAAATCGGGTAGATGAGGCAATCCGGGTATTTCGCAGCCGGTATGTTCCCATCGGTATTTTGGAAAATCATCCCTATCCGGGCATCCGGGAGCTTCTGGAACAGCTGAAAAGCAGTGGTCACCGACTTTTTGTCGCCACCTCCAAGCCAGAGGAGATGGCTCTGCGGGTACTGGACCGTTTTGACCTGTCCCGGTATTTTGAAAAGATCTGCGGTGCCACTTTGGACGGCAGCCGCATTGAAAAAGCAGACGTAATCGCCTATCTGCTGACCCAGGTGGATTCTGTAGCAAATACGGTGATGGTTGGCGATACGGCTTTTGACGTTACGGGTGCTGCTCACCACGGCATCCCCACCATCGGCATCACCTGGGGCTACGGTGAGGAAGCGGATATGGTAAGTGCCGGAGCGGTATCCATCGCCCGCACACCAGACGAGCTTTTGGCGCTGCTGAATACATAAATTAACGGTGCACCGCAATTGCGGTGCACCGTTACTTTTATGCAGGAAATACGTTGGTGATCCAAATCACAATGGGAATCGCCAGAGAGAAAATGCTGATCAGCCAGGGGTATACCACCCGGCGGGAACAGAACACCATCAGCAAGCACAGAATCGTGACCGCCAAAGGACCCAGCACCGCAATATTCCGGGCAACCAGCCACTGGTACTCACCGGATGCCAGCAGATTGATACCCACGGTTTCCGGCAGACGGCTGGCATTTTTCATTGCCAATATGATCGCAGCCAGGACCACAGGTATAGACAGGAAGATGCTGCGCAGCTTGTAGATCATACTTCCGATCCCGGCAAGCACGCTGAAAAAGCTTCTGCCCTGCCGATTATTTTTTTCTGCCATAAGCTACCTCCTGTCCATAAGATAAATGTATCATAGCATATTTCTACACAATATGCAAGCAGCAGATCATTTAAGCTTTTCTTAATCATACCCGTTTTATGGGACTGATCGTATTGTATCCTAATATCAACAGATTTAAAGGAGGCAATACTATGAAAACAGTTTCCCTTTCCCGTCAAGCCTATAAGCCTGCAATCCCCTACCCCAACGCCGCAACACGCCGTCAGGTCTTTCACAAGTGGCTGGACACCCTTCTGGTGACAGCCTCCAGCATCGGCATTACGGTAATGCTGGCATTTTTACTGACTATGGGCTGATTCAACGCCGCTTGTTATCCCGGTAAAGGGCCGCAAGGCCCTTTACCAGCAGGTCCTTGTCGTAAACAATGGGCGTGCGGCACATAGGGATCACAAATTTTGCGATACCGCCGGTGGCGATCACCGTTGTCTTTTCTCCCAGTTCTTCTTCCATCCGCTGAACCATACCGTCCAGCATACAGGCGTTGCCCAGCATAATGCCGCTGCGCATACACTCAATGGTATTCTTGCCAATGGCATACTTGGGCTGATCCAGCTGCAATCCGGGCAGCAGTGCAGTTCGCTCTGTCAGCGCATCCACAGAGATCTTCACACCCGGGCAGATACAGCCGCCGATCATTGCGCCGGTCTTGTCCAGCACCACCATCGTGGTTGCCGTACCCATATCCACAACGATCAGCGGAGGCTTATGCTCCCGCAATGCCGCAACACAGCCTACCACCAGATCCGCACCGGTCTGGGAGGGGTTTTCCACCTTGATATTGAGTCCTGTCTTTAATCCGGGACCAACCACCAGGCTCAGCTTGCCTGTGAGCTTTTTTATGGCCGTCTGGAAGGAATTGAGCACCTGAGGAACGACCGATCCGATGATAGCGCCCTCGATGTCCACCACACGCACCTGATACACATCCAGAATACTCTTCAGGTCCACGCAGTATTCATCCGATGTTTTGGTGGCATCGGTACGCAGCCTTGCCTCAAAGACGATCTGCTCACCTTCCACGCCGCCAAGAACGATATTTGTATTTCCGATATCCACAGTTAAAATCATATGTTTTCCTCCAGATCCGCTTGCCTTACCAAGTAGCAGGCGGATATTTTATTATCCATTATTTCGATCACGCCCGCTGAACCGCCGCCGTAGCCGCAGCTTCCCGGGTTCAGCACCCACAGTCCATCGGCTTCCCGATGACAATCCGCCACGTGAGTATGTCCGTAAAGGGCAGCCTGCGCCCGGCATTTCCGAGCATCGGAAAGCAGCCCTCCGATCCCGGATTTGACCCGATGATTATGGCCGTGGGTCAGGAATAAATACACCCCACATACCTTTTCGCAAAGCACCTCCCGGGCAAAGGGCGGACAGCGGTACCGGTCGCAATTGCCCGGCACCTTGATAAAGCGCAGGTTAGGATATTCCTCCTCCAGCGCCTGGGCATCATCGTAATGATCCCCCAAATGGATCACTGAATCGGGTTTTAATACATCCACGCACTGCCGCATAAAACGCAGTGCCGAATGGGAATCTGACAAGACAAGTATCTTCATAGTTCACCAACTGTTCTATATCCGCATATAGTAGTATTGGACTTACCTACCGGATATTATAACAGGCATTTTGACAGGAGGCAATCAAATGCAGAAAAAATCTGAAGATTTTTCTATGCAGGAGGCCCTGCGTCTTTCCAAAACCCCCGCCGGACAGCAGCTTCTATCCAAACTTCAGCAGGCAGATCAGGCACAGCTGAAGAAAATTGCCGACCAGGCAGCTGCCGGTGATTATACCAATGCCGCACAGCAGCTCAGCGCACTGCTGAAACAGCTGGGAGAATAGACTATGGAGGACTTGGAAAACAAGCTGGGAGCCATTCTCGGAAATCCGGAAATGATGGGCAAAATCATGGCCCTCGCCCAGAGCTTCGGTGAAGGACAGCCGGAGCCGGAACAAAAATCACCATCCCACCCCTCCTTCCCGGATATCGACATCTCTCTGCTGCAAAAGCTGTCCGGTGCCGCCAAGCACACCGGCATCGACCAAAATCAACGTTCTCTTTTAAACGCCCTTGGTCCTTATATCAGCTCCCGGCGTCTGGGCAAGCTGGAACGGGCGATGCGTGCGGCAAAAATGGCAGGTCTGGCCGGTATTTTTCTAAACTCCGCAGGCAGGTGATATGATGTATAACCGATATATTCCCCAACCGGACGGTTCCTACCGCCGAAATCCAGTCCACGACAGCAGCCGGACAAATCCGCCCAAGCCTCAGCACCCTAACCCACCGCCGGAAAAGCAGGAATGTCCGCCCCCAAATAAGGAGCCCAAGCCCTGTCCCAAGCAAAGAAAAGACGAACCCATCGGCGGGTTCCTGCGGCAGCTGCTGCCCAAGGATTTTGACACCGGGGATCTGATCGTGGTGCTGCTGCTCCTTTTAATGGCCGGCGACTGCGAGGAAGACCGCAACAACGCTTTGCTTACTTTGGCACTGTATTTTCTGATGTAAAATGCGCTGCGACCACCGCAGCGTGACTTTCAAATTCCGGTTTATCGAGCTGTTTGTTAGGTGCACAATCCAAAGCCTCCCCTGTGTAAGGGGAGGTGTCTGAAATCTGTGATTTCAGATGGAGGGGTTGTAAATTAACGGTTTTTGACAATCCCCCAGTCGAAAATCAAAGATTTTCGACAGCCCCCTTTACGCAAGGGGGCCTTTGGCGGAGTGTCGCAACCGCTCGATAAACTGAAATTTAATCAAATACTGTAAAAAGCTCCGGCGGTTTCCCGCCGGAGCCGTTTTATTGGGTTATGCTGTTAACCGATGTTCATCGGCTTAGTGGAACTTAGCGTATGCGCTGTCGCCGAAGGCCA
>JAFSFK010000095.1 GCA_017435245.1 Oscillospiraceae bacterium
CACATAATGCAAATTATGTAGCGCTTCTGGTTGGTACACATACGAAGGCAGCGGCGCTGATCAGCGGCCGGGACCTTTGTAGGATATTTTCAAAAATTATCTAAGACAGGAGAAGAGAACAAAATGAAAAACAGCAAATCTTTACTGACTCGTGTGTTTGTCACTGCGCTGGTAGTATGTATGCTTGCATGCTTCCTGCTCCCCACTGCCGTTCTGGCAGCCAGCGAGAAGGTCAACCAGGCAAAGTACGGTGTTCTGCAGGTCAACCTGGTGTACACCGATGACAACAACAGCAACAATGTCATTGCCTCCGGTACCGGCTTCCTGGTCAATGACAACACCCTGGTCACCTGCTACCACGTGGTGAACCTGGACGAAGGCGAGCTGGAGTACCTGGCACAGGCTCTGGGCAAGACCGTGGCTGAGATCAAGAGCCGTCTGTCCGTGTCCGTCACCGTTTCCCGTGACGTTACCATCGGCGCCAGCACTCTGACCGAAAGCTTTGAGATGGACTTCGCTGTCCTGCGTCTGAGCAGCAGCCTCCAGGGCAAGACCCCCCTGCAGATCCGCTCCAGTGATACTGTGCAGCAGGCTGAGACTGTTTACGCTATCGGCTTCCCCGATACCAGCATGCAGCTGCAGACCATCAACACCTACACCAGCGATGATGCAACCATCACTCAGGGCATCATCAACAAGATCGGTACCGGCGTAAACCTGTACTCCGGCGCCAACACCCACTACATCCAGACCAGCTGCAACCTGGACTACGGCAACTCCGGCGGCCCCATGGTTGATGAGAATGGCTATGTTATCGGTGTTTCTCAGGGTGTCGTCGGCGACGATGTTACTGAGTACTACAACGCTGTCGCTGTGAACCAGGTTACCGAGGTTCTGGACGCTCTGGGTATTATCTACACCGCAGCAGGTGCTGTTGAGGAAGAGCCCGTTGAGGAAGAGCCCGTTGAGGAAGAGCCTGTTGAGAAAGAGCCTGTTGTGGAAGAACCCGTTGAGGTCCTGCCCCCCGTGGAAGAGCCCGTTGAGGCCCTGCCTCCCATCGAGGTTCCTGAGGCTAAGGGCCCCAATATGACCCTGATCCTGATCATTGCCGCTGTTGTGGTGGTTATCATTGTCGTGGTGGTCGTGGTCGTGATCCTGACCTCCGGCAAGAGCAAGCCCGCAGCTGCTCCTGTTCCCGCTCCCGCAGCCGCACGCCCCGTGCCTCCCGCACCCAGCGCCGGCTTCGCTCCCACTGCTCCCACCTATCCCGCACAGGGCGCCGGTGAGACCACCGTCCTGAGCAGCAGCGCTGGTGAGACCACCGTGCTGTCCCGCAACGCTGTCAACGGCGGTACCCTGACCCGTAAGCGCACCGGTGAGACCATCACCATCAATGCCGATAACTTCGTCATCGGCCGTGAGCGCAAGGGCTCCAACTACTGCATCGCTGATAACAGCTCCGTCAGCCGCAGCCATGTGAAGCTGTCCGTCCGTGGCGGCGTTACCTACCTGACCGATCTGGGTGCTGCCAACGGTACCTTTGTTAACGGCGTGAAGGTGGTTGCCCGTCAGGAAGTCGCTCTGAAGAACGGCGATAAGATCACTCTGGCTGACGAAGATCTGGAGTACAAGAACTAATTAAAATCAAACTGGTGTAATTTGAAACTATTTGGAGGGCAATCATGAATTTCTTAACAGCATTCCACACCGATGTCGGAATTAGAAAGAAAACAAATCAGGATTCCCTTCTGATTCACCAGGCACAGACGGATTCCGGAAATGTGCTTTTAGCAGTTATTTGTGACGGTATGGGCGGCCTTGCCAAAGGCGAGGTCGCCAGTGCCTGCATGATTCGCGCTTTTTCAGATTGGTTTCGTCTGGAACTCCCCGGTATGCTCAGCGCAGGCCTCCAGCCGGAGGCCCTGCGCACGAGCTGGGAGCAGCTTGTGAGCAGCGTGAATCAGAGGATCACCGATTACTCGGATCGGAACAATGTCACTATGGGCACCACCTGTGTGGCCCTTTTGATCATCAACGAAACCTACTACATTATGAACATCGGCGACAGCCGTATCTACTTAATTTCGGATAATATCTATCAGCTCACAAAGGATCAGACTTATGTACAGCGGGAGATGGACGCAGGCCGTATGACCTACGAGGAATCTCTGACCGACCCCCAGCGCAGTGTTCTGCTGCAGTGTGTGGGCGCATCCGCTGTGATCGAGCCGGATTTCTTTATGGGCGAAGTGAAAATAAATCAATGCTATATGCTGTGCTGTGACGGCTTCCGTCACGTGATCGGCGCTCAGGAATTTTTTGATGTGCTGAATCCTTCCGTCAATACCGATGCAGGAGTCATGCAGCAAAATCTGGTCTATCTGACAGAGCTTAACAAGCAGCGCAATGAGGTCGATAACATTACCGCTGCACTGATTCGCACATATTAAACTGAGGAGAGAAACAGATATGATGAACGCTGGGCAAGTGCTCAACGATCGCTATGAGATCTTAAAGGAGATCGGCAAGGGCGGTATGAGTACCGTATACCAAGCCCGAGATCTGATAAACGGAAAGCTTTTGGCGGTGAAGGATGCCATCCGCTCCGGTCAGGACCAAAACCAGGCGGTGGAGCAGAAGCTGGTGGACGAGGGCTATATGCTCAAGGAGCTGTCCAATCCCCATCTGCCGAAGATCCATGATATTATCGAGAAGCCCGACAGCTTCCTGCTGGTTATGGATTATATTCAGGGCGAGAGCCTGGACCGGGTCATCAGCCGGGAGGGTGCCCAGCCTTTGGAGCGGGTGCTGGACTGGGGTGTGCAGATCTGCGATGTGTTTGATTACCTGCACAGCCGGCCGACCCCCATTATCTACCGGGATATGAAACCGGCAAACGTGATGCTTCAGCCTAACGGTCAGCTGATGATGATCGACTTCGGTACGGCCCGCAACCAAAAGGTGGGCGTGGCCATGGCGGCGGATACCCTTTGTCTGGGAACTGCCGGCTTTGCCGCACCGGAGCAGTTCGGCGGCATCGGACAGAGTACCCCCAGAACCGACATCTTCTGTCTGGGTGCTACCTTATATAATATGATCACCGGCCACAGCCCCTGCGACCGGCCTCAGGGCATCCTTCCGCTGGAGAACTGGAATCCGGCTTTGAAGGACAGTCCCATCAGTTACATTATATATAAATGTACCAGAAATGACCCTGATTCCCGTTACCAGTCGGCACGGGAGCTGCGGGAGGACCTGGTAAAGGCTCAGAACGGAACCTTTGGCGATCCTTCCACCTGGGGGAAATCCGGAAAACTCAGCGGCAACCTGAAAAAAGACTGGCAGAAACAGAATGTAAAGACTGCCGGCGGTTTGAGCGGCGGGCTTTCCGGCTTGCTGCAGCGAAATAAGCCTGTGGCAACTGAAAAAGCAAAATCCGGTGAGCTTAAAGCTCCCGAGCCCATTGTTTCCGGAAGCGGCTGGCAGACGGTACACGCAGTACCAGCCAATCATGCCGCACAAAACGTGACGGAAACCCGGGCGGATATACATTATAATAATATATACGATCCTGCGCCGGCGGCAGCGCCTCAGGCGGAAGCATCCCCCTGGAAGCGGCTGACCCTGATCGGTCTTGTGATTGCTGTGGCAATGATGGTGCTGAGTTTTGTGTTTCTTCTGGCGGCACTGCCCATCATTGGATTCGTATTTATGATCATTGCCTTTGGCGCAGCTGTGCTGGCTGTGGTGGGTGTGATCTTTGCCAGAGTGGCAGGAAAGTAAGGTTCCTGCCGAAAAGTGGAGGTAGTAAGAGATGTTACAAATTGGTTCGCTGGTCGACAATAAGTACAAAATACTGAGTGAAGTCGGCCATGGCGGTATGAGCGTCGTTTACCTTGCCATCAATGAGCGTGCAAATAAAACTTGGGCGGTCAAGGAGATCCGCAAGGACGGCGTTTGCGATTTTGAAGCGGTGAAGCAGGGCCTGGTGGTCGAGACCGATATGCTGAAAAAGCTGAATCACCAGTTCCTTCCCAGTATCATCGACGTGATCGATACGGAAGACAGCTTCCTGATCGTTATGGACTATATCGAAGGCAAGAGCCTGAACAGTGTCCTCAAGAGCGGCGGTGCGCAGCCTCAGGATCTGGTGGTGAAGTGGGGCATCCAGCTGTGTGATGTGCTGGGTTACCTCCACAGCCGGGAGCCTGCTATTATCTACCGTGATATGAAGCCGGCCAACGTTATGCTGCGGCCCAACGGTGATATCACCCTGATCGACTTCGGTACGGCCCGTGAGTTCAAGAACCGGGCAATGGTGGAGGACACCACTTGTCTGGGTACCCGTGGCTATGCGGCTCCGGAGCAGTTCGGCGGCAGAGGCCAGACCGATGCCCGGACGGATATCTACTGCCTGGGTGCCACCCTGTACCACCTGATCACCGGACACTCTCCGGCAGAGCCCCCTTATGAGATCAAGCCTCTGAGCTATTGGGATCCCTCTTTCTACGGCAGCGGTATTGAGCAGATCATTGCCAAGTGCTGCCAGCAGGATCCTGAGCACCGTTACCAGAGCTGTGCTGAGCTGATGTACGATCTGGAGAACGTCCATTCCCTGGATCTGGTCACCCAGCGCAAGCGCACCCAGAAGTGGGCAGCGTTTGTGGCCAGCGCAGTTATGTTTGGCGTGGGACTTCTTGGTGTAGTAGGCTTCTCCGTTGCCAAGAATGCGGCAATGACGGAAAGTTATGACTACTATATCAGTCAGGCTGAGATGACCACCGGCGCCGAGAATTTCGGGACCTTTGTGGATTATATCAAGCGGGCCATCGATGTGGATCCCGGCGGACACAGAGCCTATGATGTACTCTTGTCCAGAATCGAGGAGGACGGTAAGTTCTCTGCGGATACCGAGTGGAGCCCTCTGCTGGAATGCCTCAACGACGAGGGAGAGGGCAGAAATCAGGCCAATGATGAGTACTTAAAGGACAGCGATACAGACGGCTATGCGGATATCCAGTTCCGTGTAGGCAAGCTGCTGTTTTTAATGAGCGAAGGAAATGATGCGGATCTGCGTCGTTCCGTGGGCTATTTCAACAAGGCCCTGAACGAAGGTGGAATGCTGGACTCTCAGGATCAGGATGTTCTCCAGAAGGCCAATATCGCCAGTTCTTTGGCGACCATCGGTTCTTCTTTGGAATCTCTGACCGCCGGTTCCAATATGTATACAGATCAGGAATATGAATTTGCGGATCTTTTTGAGGATCTGAATATGCTGGTCAGCAACTACAGCATTGACAGTATGGGTGGCAGACAGTACGGCATTGCCCTGTATAACCGGGTGGCTGCAATGATGGTCCGTTACAGCAGCGAATTCCGCAACGACGGCATCAGCATCGATGCTATCACCCAACTGCTCGATACGCTGGAAGGTGCCCTGACGCAGGTCAACAGCACCCTGACGGATTCGGAAAGCAGACACGGTTTCCCGGAGCTGATCAGCAATGCGCTGCGCAATGTAGCCACTGCAAGAAATAATATCAATGCTTTGGCAGGAGGTGTTGGCTAATGGATGCAGCAGCAAAGATGGAATTGTTTGGAAATCTGATGTATATTTCCATAGCCATCGCCGTTGTAGGCTTTGGCCTGGCAGTATTTTTCTTCTTTTTCTTTGATATCCGAAGCATTCGGGCGCTGATGACCGGTAAGGCCAGACAGCAGACCATCCAGCGGATGGCAGAGCAGCACAGCAAGACCGGCACGCTGCGCCACATTACGGAAAACACCCGGGATCCTTCCCTTCCCCGGATCCAGCATCCTGCGATGCCTCCCACGGCGGAGATCAAAATGCCGGAGAACAAGCCTTATGATTTCGAGGCGGAAGAAACCGGTGTTCTCAGCGGAGCGGAGGAAACGGGCGTGCTGGGTGGACGGGAAGTCAATACGTCCACCGAGGTTACCGGCAGACAGTCGGATGCAGGTGAGACCAGTATCCTGACCCAGCCGGCACCCCAGCCGGATCCGGTGATCCCCGGCTTCCGGTTTGAGGTCACGGAAAGCACGATGCTGATCCATACCCAGGAATTCATTTAGTCAATAATCCATATTTTATATAGAGGTTATTTGGAGGAAATTATATGAAAATGAAAGTAAATGGCACAAAGCGGCTGATGGCGATGCTTTTGGCAATCGTCATGGTGCTTAGCTACATTCCTGCAGGGGTTGTTGCGGAAGGCACCGAAACCATCGAGCCCGTGACGTTGAAGGCGGAGATCGTTCGTGAAGCGAAGGAGATCGTCCAGGAGCCTCAGACCACTGAGCCCGATGTAACTGAGCCCGATGTAACTGAGCCCGATGTAACTGAGCCCGATGTAACTGAGCCTCCCACTGATGGGGAGCAGGTTCTTGAGGAGATCCCCCAGCAGACGCCTCCTGTGGTGAGCAAACCCGTGTCCCACGAGTACACCTATACGGTTACCGTGACCGAGGGCACTGCGGCTGTGGCTCCCGACAAGTATACCGTCAAATGGTATGCTACCGTGGATGGCACAGAGCAGGAGCTGACCGATGACGACGCAGCTACTCCCAATGTGATCACCACCACCTACGAGGCTGTTACCGCCAAGGTGGAATACAAAGGCATTCAGCTGTCTGTGGCCGGTGGTGCCGCCAACGGCGAAACCGTTGTAACTGCAGAGCAGGATGCCGGCTTCGTGGGCGGCAAGACTGTGTATGTGGGCGTTCCCTTTGCACTGCCCAAGAGCGTTCTGGTCAGCACCATCGAGGGCGGACTGGAGTACAGCTATGTTACCGGTCTGTCTGCAGATGCAGATGGCAATGTGATCATGGAAGAGCCCAAGACCGTAACCATCACCGAAACCTGGGGAAAGGACGGCGTGGTTTACGCAAAGGTGGACAGCACGGTCACCGCTGAGTACCCCGAGGCAAGCGTTAGCGTTCAGGATTCTAATGAGGCTGGCTGGTACAACCAGAGAATTGACGTGGTGGTTAATGTAAACTGCCCCGGTCTGACCGATTCCAAGTACCTGCCCGAGGTCACTGCTGACGGCCAGCGTTATTCATGGAATGATGCAAATCCCGCAGAGGGCGCATTTACTGCAAACTTCTCTGTAGATAAGCAGTGCGACATTTACTATGGCGACGAGCTGCTTAAGACGCTTAATGTGGATGCACAAAGACCCGTTGTTGGTGCTGGCACTTTTGCCTTTGACCTGGGCGAAAAGACCTACATCTATCTGGATGCCAAGGTTGGCACCAGCGGTTTGAAGACCGTGACCATCAACGGTACGAACTTTATCCCCAATCGTGCAAATCTCTATGAGATTGACAAGGCGAATACGGTCGAGATCGTTCTGACAAGCAATGCCGATCTGACCTCTGAGATCACCGATATCCGTAAGCAGGCTGAAATGAAGGTCAGCATCACCGAACCCAAGATTGAAACCGGCGAAGGCGGCAGCGTGGGCGGTAAGACCTATGTTATCTCCGGTAAGGAGATCGGCATCAGCGTTACCGGTGCGGATAACGGCAACTTCGGTATGGCCAGTGCGGTTGTCACCGACCTGAGCGACAACGCAGTTACCTTGAGCAAGGATTGGACCTATGTTGACGGTACCTGGAGCGCAGCTGTTTCCATCGTCGGTACTGTCAATGGACTGAAGGTCTCCTTCACCGATGTAAAGGGCCGTACCGCCACCGGTGAAATGACAACCGTCTACGAAGTGAATACCGAGGCTCCCAAGGTTACCTTCTCCGAACATACGGCTGTCAATACCGTTGGCAATGATACGGACGGCTATAAGGCCTACTTCAATGCAGATCAGACGTATGAAGTTACTGTTACAGATGCAAACCTGGCCAAGAATGGCAGTGGCAGCATCATCCTGTCCTATGTGCTCAACGGTAATACCGTAACTGAGGATATCAGTAAATTCTCCGGTGAAAGCGGTATCCTTACTTATACCATTTCTCTGGTCAACGGTGACACCCTGACCGATGTTCGGGTTACTGCTGTGGACAACACCAGCGCATCCTCCGGCGAGGTAACGGATCTGTCGAATCGCACCATGATCGTGGATACAAAGAATCCTGAGATCATTGCTACCGTCACAGGTGTGGATTACTTTGTGGATGTTCCTGAAAAGGGTATCTTCGCAGTGGCAAAGAGCCTTAATTATAAGGATGGCGATGAAGCAGGTGAAGCTGCGGTGGTTACTGTTGAGGTGACTGTTACCGATGCCAACCTGGATGCAAGCCTGTATACCGGCAAAGAGTGGACATACGATGCTGCAACCGGCTCCGCTGTGGGTGTTTTCACCACCACCATTGCTGATCACGCTACCGGAAAGCTGGATTTCGCATTTAAGAATGCTGACCTGGCAAAGAGAGTTGCCACCGAGGATGTGACCCTGAAGATCGACTCTGTGACTGACGGCAACGGCATCAAGAGCACCTATGTTGTTCCTTATAATGCGGATACCGGTCATACCGGCAGTTTCAAGATTGACCGCCGTACTCCCGGTTCTAACAGCCAGACCGCTGTTCCCGAGATCAAGCTGACTGCTGACCTTTCCAACGGCACGGTCAAGACCGCTACTGCCGACGGTAAGGACCTGTACAATGGCAGCTTTGCTTTCAACATGGTTGTTACTGATGAGAGCAAGGATAGCTTTGACTCCGGAATGAAGAGCGTTACCTGGTCTGTGGATGACGGCATTGCCGCTGACTTTATTTCCACTGTTGCCAATGAGGGCATCAGCGTGGATAACAAGTATGCCATTGCCATCAATGCGAACGGCAACAATGAGACCAACGATGTTGCTTTGACGGTTATCGTTGAGGATGCTGTGGGCAACAAGTATACCTATGTCCACGAGTTTGCAGTTGACAACCTGGATCCCAGAATCGCTTATACCTTCAATGGCAAAAATACAATTGATGCCTATTACAATGAGCCTGTAAATGTTCAGGTCCAGATTGAGGATCTGAATATGGAGGCTACCTATGATTCTAAGAACGGTGTGTGGGATTGCCCCGGTCTTGGAATTGCAGTTACGAATCATACGGAGCTTGGCAGTGTCGATGATGTGACTGGTAGTGTCGTATATGTTCCGAATACTTATATACCTGAAGTGCAGGTAAAGCATTCTGAGAATACGATTGTATATAGTTACGATTTGACCTTCTCCGAGGGTGATCAGTACAGTATTCTTGCAGAGGCAAAGGATAGAGCGGCAAATGAAGCTGCAAACGATACTGGTATCTTTACAGTAGACACGACTGCTCCTGTGATTGAGGTCATTAAAACTGTTGAGGGTGACCAGAATCCCATTAATGTTACTGAGAGTGGTGTCGCTTACTATAATGGTAAGGTGACCTTCACTGTAAATATCACCGATGAGAATTTGAGCAGTGGTTCCGCTTATGCAAACCTCTACTATGAATATGAAAACGGTGAGAACAAAACCCTTGCTCTTGATGATGGTTGGGTTATCAGCAACAATCCGGACGGAACTGTTACCTATAGCCACGACATTGTAGTTGAAGACGGTGAAGTGCTGACCAATATTGCCGTACAGGCAATGGATAATGCAGCAAATGCAGCTGCAACAATCAAGCAGGGTGGAGATGAAGATACGAATTTTGTATATCTGGATGCTCCGTCCAATGTGCACGTCTTCGGTGAAATGATTGCTGTTGACAGCACTGTGCCTGTCATTACAGTTACCAAGACGGTTGACGAGGCCGGTTCTTACAAGCAGTCCTTCCAGAATGTCGACTACTATGATGCTCCTGTGACTTATGAGATCGAGGTTACCGACCGGTTCCTGGATAAGACCACAGGTGAACTTCAGGTGACAGTCATCAACCAGGATGGTAGCACCACGGATGTCGATATGAACTGTGAGGGCGCTGAGGGCAGCAACAGCCTGCTGGCAGATAACGATGTATGGTCTGGCTCCTTCACTATCAACAACGGTGAGTTGATTCAGGGCATTGAGCTGAAGGTTGTGGACAATGCAGGGAATTCCGGTAATGGAGTTGATAATGAAGGCAATCCGATCGATAAGCTGACTGAGGTCGATGCTGACAATAAGGTCGCTGATCCTGAAAACAATGTCGAAGAACGGATCCTGACGGTCTTTGCTTTTGATGAAACCGAGAAGGTCTGGAATTACACCGGCAATCCTGTTGTCTGTGATATGACCAAGCCTGTGGTCGAATGGAAGTTCAGCGAGAACGTAAAGTCCTTCTTCTACAATGCAAAGTTGAACACTCTGTATGCGATCCTGGAAAATGTGGTCGAGGGCGAGAGCGGCAAGCCCGTGAACGCTAAGAATGAGACCGTTACCGTAACTCTGACTGCTGCCGACAAGAACCTCACCATTGAGGATAAGACCCTCGACGAGGATGAGCAAAGCAAGTATTGCGTAAAGACCGCTGAGGGCGATTGGAACGGCGAGACTTCTGTGAATACTGATTCCACCGTCACTTATGAGATCACCTCCGAAAAGGTCGGTGCTGACGGCATCGCTACCTTTGTGCTGGATGTAAATGTTGTTGACTTGGCTGGCAATACCTTTGCAGCTTTTGAGATCGTTGAAGAGTATACCACGGAAGAGGGCAACGAGATCACGAACATCTGGCCGGTTGCTTCCAGCGAAGACGGCAAGATCGCTTTCAACATTACCGTTGACCGTCAGCGGCCCAGCAGTGATACAGTTGACGCAGATACTTCTGCACCTACCATTGAGATCAAGCCCAGCATTGAGCCTACCAAGACCAAGAATGCTGCCGGCCAGGAAATTGACCTGTTCGACAAGGACTTCAGCTTTGATCTGAAGGTCACCGACGGCAAGGAAGATATTCTGAACTCCGGTATCAAGAGCGTTAAGTGGAATGTTGTTGATGCCAACGAGATCGTAGCCGATCCCGATGGTGGCGCAACCTATGAAGAAGCTTTCTTTGAAGGCAATTACAAAATTGAGGTAAATCAGGCCAATGCAGCTGGCGAATCCAATGAGATCTTTGTAGAGATCACCGCTGAGGATCAGGCCGGCAACATCATCAAATTCAAGAAGCTGTTCGGCTTCGACACCCTGGCACCTCGTGTGACCATTACCCCCAGCAACACCAGCTACCAGAACGAGAAGTACTACAAGGCTGACCAGACGATCAGTGTTGAGATCACCGATCTGAACTTTACAAGCGATCTGGCCTACACCCGTGTGGATACAGAGGTTGTGACAGCTGAAAATGTTGTGTGGACACCTGTTTCCGGTAAGGCGAATGCCTACAGAAGCACATTCACCTACAATACCGATGGCGATTACACCTTCGCAATGGCAACCAAGGATCTGGCAAACAATGCCTGGACTGTGAATATCCCTGTGCCTCTGAATGCATTCACCATCGATAAGACTGCTCCCAGGATCGATGTCACCTACAATCCCTCCAATCCCGTGGATATGGATGGTGCCGGTGTGCAGTACTTCGATGTGGAGCGCAGCGCAACGGTGACCATTACCGAGCACAACTTCAGAGCAGAGGATGTGGTTAAGGAACTGGCCAACGGTGTGTCCCTCAGCGGCTGGAGCAACAGCGGCGATATCCATACCGCAAGAGCTCTGTTCGGTGAGAACAACAACCACAAGATGACCGTTCGTTACACGGACCTGGCCGGCAACCCTGCTCAGGTTTACACCAGCCCCGTCTTCAGTGTCGACAAGACCAAGCCCACCATCGTGATGTCCAAGGGCGATATGTCCACCACCGAGATCAACCCCGTTGCGGGCGATCTGGTTCTGGGCTTCACCGTTGAGGATCCTCAGAGCAATCTGAAGGACGTCGATTTCGAGGTCCTGTTCGTGGGCCGTGACAACAACTTCAAGCCTGTGAAGGTAGATGGCGCTGAGTACTACTCCATCACCGGCGAGAACGATCGTACCACCCGTGTATTCGACTTTACCAACATCGCAAAGGAGAAGGCCAACGACGGTATCTACACTGTCCGGATCACTGCCTCCGACTACTCCGGCAATGTGGAGACCTACCCCGATGTGGTATTCAGCCTGAACCGCTTCGGCTCCACCTTTATGGTGGGCGACGATAATACCGCTAACTTCCTGAAGATCAGCGAAGCCGGTGTTGTCTATCAGAAGAGCGTGGATCATCCCCTGGTATTTAAGGAGATCAACCCCAACCGGGTATGGCAGAGCGCTGCCAAGTCCGAGGAAGGCTCCCTGATCACCGTTACCGTCAATGGCAATGCCAAGGATCTGGTAAAGGGTACCGATTATGAGCTGGAGATCAAGCAGCAGGGCGAGGGCAACCACAAGTGGTATGAGTACATCTATTCCATCAACCCCGAGGTCTTTATGAACGGCGGCGAGCTGGTGGATGGCGAGTACACCATCTTCTTCTACAGCGAGGACGCTGCTGCCAACAAGAACACCAACGAGGCAAATCTGGACAGCCAGCTGCTGCAGGACCCCGAGGGTAATTACTCCGGCAAGGTCTCCTTCACCCTGGACCACAAGACTCCCGTTGTCACCGTCATCGGCATCGAGGAAGGCGACAACATCCGTGAGGCAAACCAGAGCGTGGAGATCAACATTGCCGATAACACACCTTCCACCATTGAGGTTTACATCAACGGTGTGCTGGTTGAGGTGATCGAGGTCGTGGAGGGTCAGCCTCTGGACAGCGACTGGATCTATTACGATGCAGCCACCGGCAGCTATAAGCTGAATATGTCTGAGAAGAATGTTCCTCAGAACGTGCGCATCGTGGTCATCGATGCAGCCGGCAACGAGCAGGTCATTGAGGTCAATGACGTCATGTTGACTGAGAACCTGTGGTATCAGTACATCAACAACCTGCCCGCGCTGCTGATCACCGGCGTTCTGCTGATCGCCCTGATCGTTCTGATCATCATCCTGATCAAAAGACGCAAGAAGGAGCCTGAAGAGGCCGCAAAGGTATAATTAGAAATCTTTTCCAATAACGCCCTGGCAGCTGATCCCTGCCAGGGCGTCCCTAAAAAAATGCTGACACAAAATCAAATTCTGAATCATACCTATCAGATCCTGCAGCCCATCGGCAGCGGCGGCACCAGCTCGGTGCACCTGGCCTATCATTTGCGGCTGCAAAAATATGTAGTTATCAAAAAACTGCAGGGATCTTTTTCCGATGATTTTCTGTTTCGAACAGAGGTGGACATTCTGAAGAATCTCCACCATCCCAATCTTCCCCAGGTCTACGATTTCTTCCAGGACCACAATGAGATCTATACGGTGATCGACTTTGTGGATGGCTATGACCTGGACAGCTACATAAAGGCTGGCACCCGGTTTTCCGAGGAACAGCTGAAACATTACCTTCGACAAATCGCCGAGGTCCTTGATTATTTGCATACCCAAGAGATCCCGGTTATACATAGCGATATCAAGCCTGGCAATATCATCCTGAACAATGGGGGACGTGCGATCCTCATCGACTTCAACACCTCCATTGGCGAGAACCAGGGAAACCTCCTGGGACTGACATTGCCGTACGCATCTCCTGAGCAGATCCAGCTTGCCCGGTATGCGGTATGCGGTCAGCAGGCGCCCTTTGCACTGGATGGCCGTTCCGATCTGTTTAGCCTGGGTGCGACCTTTTATGAGCTGATCAGCGGCATCTGCCCAACCCCCGGACAGCCTCCTGTGCCACTGCATACGATGGGACTGACGGGGTACAGCCGAGATTTTTTAGTGCTGATAGATCGCCTGATTGAATATGACCGTGATAAGCGGCCTAAAAGTGCAAAGAAATTGATGGCCGCAATTGACAGGCTTGACAGCAGATACAGGAAGCATTTTGCCCTGCGCTGCGCAAGCGTGCTTGTCAGTGCGGCTTTTATTGCCGGTGGATTGTACTGCTGTATCCGTGGTGTCCGCCGGGAGAATACAGAGCTTTACAGAACCTATTATCAGCAGGTCACCCAGCAGGTGGATCAGGGGAATCTGGATAAAGCGCTGGAGCTTTGCGACAAGATATTGGACAGCGAAAAGCTGCAGGCATACCTGCAGGATTCGCCCATGGAGCTGGCCCGATTCTACCACGAAATGGGCGACATCTATTATTACCGGGAAAACCACCGTACAGCCTGCCAGTATTACCGATATGCGGTGCATTTGTGCGACACCGGAGCACAGGATACCAGAAACCTGTATTTGCGGGATGCGGCCATTGCCGCAGCACAGGACAACGATCTGGATACAGCAGCGGCACTGCTGCAGCAGGCCCAAAGCGGCCAGGCGGGCACCGATGATCTGGCGTTGATCGCCGTGGTGATCGAGGCCCGTAAGGGAAATATCCGGCAGTGCGAGGAAACGGTCCGGCAGCTGCTGGAGCGGGAGGCAGACCGGGAGGTGTGCCTGCGGGCAGTGCTGGCGTTGGCATCGGCCACAAAGGAGCTGGACCGCCGGATCGAATGGCTGCTGATCGCTCAGCAGTACGATTATGGGCGGACTGCTACCCGGGGACTTGCAGTGGCATACGGCGAAAAGGCCCAGCAGGCCAACAGCGCCGTGGAGCAGAAAGCGGCACTGCGGGAAGCAGCGGCTTTATATGAGACCATCTGCAGCTCGGTCTATGCCTCCAGCACGGACCTGATCAACTACAGCGTGATCCTACGGATGTCCGGAAAAACATCCGATGCGCTGCAGATCCTGAAAACCGCTGACGGCTACGATCCGGGGAACTACCGGATCCTGGCGAATATGTGTTTTATATACTACGAAATGCGGGATGAGGGCAATGCCTCTGCCCACTGTGAAGCAGCCATCAAGGCGTGGCGGGCATATGACGGGGCGGATAAGCTCAGTGAAACCTCGGAAGAGATCCAGAATCTGCTGGAGATCGGAAAGCGGTTTGGAATAGGAGGCGCCTAATGACAGCCATAGAATGGAAAATTCTGGGAGCCGCTTTGATCATTGCAGGAGTATTGCTGCTGGTGGTTTCCCAACTGCTGCTCTCACGCAGTCGCAGGAAGCTGTTGGATGAGCTTTGATCCTTGAAAGGGGAGTAAACATATGAAATGTCCCAGATGTCGCTGCGAGGTGGGCAATCAATCGATCTGTCCCTACTGTGGCGGAACGGTGTATATCAGCAGTGGTTGGAATACCACCGAGTATTCCAGACGCACTGCAAATACTGCCCAGGGGTCCAGAAGACCCCCTTCGGAAACAAGGAATATCGAAAGAAAACTGCACAACCTGGAAATGAAGGTGCATATGCTCCTGGTTTTACAGGGTGGAGTTCTTGCACTGAGTGTGCTGGCATTGCTGCTGATCGCACTTAAGTGACCAAAGAAGGAGGAAAGACAATGGATAAGAAGAAGCTGATTATCATTGCGGTGGCATTGATCGCACTGGTGATCGTTCTGGCAGGAGTGGCCATTGCTATGCTGCAGGGCGTCGACAGCTATGCCGCCAGGATCGAAGAAGGCTACCGTTATCTGCAGGAGGGTGATTTCAACAATGCGATCCTGCAGTTCCGTTACGCCATTGAAGAGGATGGAAGCCGTGAGGACGGTTATTACGGCTTGTACCAGGCATACCTGAGTGCCGGTGACGAGGAAATGGCCATCACCGTTCTGCGAGTGGGTGTTTCCAGCACCACCAGTACCCACCTGCGGCAGTTGCTGGATTCCCGGCAGCCCACAGAAGTTGTTGTGATCCCGGAAGTTACAGAGCCGGAGGAGCCGGAGCAGGAGGATAAGAACATCCAGCCGATCCTGAACACAGATATCCTGACCCTGTTTGCATCCGCATCTTACGGCGACTATTGTATGCAGTATGATGATTCCAAGGGCAATTACAGCGCCGGTCAGTATACCAAGCATCTGGCAGCCATCGGCGCAACGCTGGTGTACTACGATACCAGTACCGAGCGTGTATTGGATTCCGGCAGAGGCGTACCTTACAATCAGTACCTGCCCAACGAGATCCGTCTGGATAATATTATGGGTCTGTTTGGCGGTGTGAGCCGACTGACCTTCAATGACCTGACCAAGCTTTCCGGCGTGGCGGATGCCCAGCTCAGTGGCGACACCATCACCTTCTCCTATGGCGGCTGTGAGATCACGATTATCTGCAAGGATGAGGGCATTATCACCGGCAACTGTGAAAACTACATTGTTCCCACAGGTACCGGTGCTGAGGGTGCAAAGCAGTATAATCTGTCTGCCAGCATCGTGGACGCAACCACCGGCGCACCTGTATTGGGCGCCAAGGTGAAGCTGTATGCCGGCTATAATACCTTCGGTGAGGTGATAGAAGAGGTCGCTACCGACAACTACGGTAAGGCATCCATTGATCTGGAGGAAAGCGGCACCTACACTGCACAGGTCAGCAAGGATGGCTATATCACCGAGGAATTTGAAGTTTACATTATGAGCAATCTCCAGCAGACCCAGGTGACCTTCAATATTTCTCCCACCATCAGCGGCGGCGGTATCCGGTTTGTGCTGTCCTGGGGCGGATCCCCCTCTGATCTGGACAGCTATCTGGTGGGTACTGCCAGCGACGGAAGCTATGTGAATGTAAACTACGAGCATATGACCGCTACCAACGCTTCCGGTGCAAAGGTGGCAGAGCTGGACGTGGATGATACCTCTGCCTACGGTCCCGAGACCATCACCGTGTATGATGTTTCCGGCAGCTACGAATTCTATGTGGATGACTTCACCAACAGCGGAATGATCTCTTCCAGTGGTGCCACGGTGAAGATCTATATCGGCTCTTCCCTGTATACCACGGTTACTATCCCCGCCGGCATCCGTGACCAGTGGCACGTATGCACCGTCAACAACGGCGAGGTAACGGTGACCAACAGAAGCCGGTAAAGAGAACAGCAGTTATGTATGAGGCGTTTTGGATCGCAGTGTCCGTTATGCTGGTTTTTGCGGCAATGGCCATTGCGGTGATGGTGCTGGTGATGCGGCTCCATCAAGCGGAAGAAACCGATGATCAATCGGGAGAAAACTGGTATGTGGAGCTGTGGAATATCCGCCAGGGGTATCAGGTGGAATTCCAGTTTGCAAACACCTGTATTCTGGGACGGTTGTCGTTGTTTGAAAATGCCAGCGTCCCGGTACAGATGGACCCCACAATCAGCAGAGAGCACTGTATGCTCTATGAGCAGGACGGTGCATTACTGGTGTGGAATATGTCGGAGGTCAATCCTGCGGCAATCAACGGCCACAGGCTTAATCAGCCCATGCAGCTGATCTGTGGAGACAGAATTGAACTTGGCAACAGTGTATACCTGGTTACCAGGGTTGAGCGTATGTAAGTGTTGGGTCTGCCTGGCCCGACGGTAGTCGTGCACATCCCGGCTGGAGCCTTTCTGGCCGGGATGTTTTTTAAAATGGGAATATGTGCCGGGGTGATCCCCGGAAACGATATAAGAAACTGACGGATACGTGTTCCGTTCACCGAAAGGCGGAGAGAACGTTGGGAAAAGAGAAGCTGAAAAATAAAAAGGGTGTAACCACCATCACCAACATCCTCGGTAAGTTTGAACGGCTGAACTACGAGGAACTGAAGGTGTTGATCAACGGTACTGTAGCGGGACTGGTGCCCGTGGCTGTGGAGCAGAAAAAGACGACGGTTTTGCAGGTGTCCTTTTCGGACTGGACAGCCCTGTCTGTTTACCTGTCCTCTGCCGTGGATGGGGAAATTGCCCTGTCCTTTATTATGAATACCCTGAACATTGCCTATGACTGTGAACGGCACGGTCTGCGGGTGGATAATCTGTGCTGGAATCCGGAACGGATCTTTGTGGATCAGCAGGGCGAGATCAAGATGATCTACTGGCCTATGACCACCCTGGAGCACCGGACGGAAACTCCGCTGAGCTTCTATGCGAGCTTTTGCGGGATCCTGACTAACAGCAATGTGGACCGTTCCATTGCGGGACAGTACTGCCAGTATTTTTACCAAAGAGATTATCTGGACCTGCCCGGCTTCTTCCAGATGATGACGGATATCAAGGAGAAGTGGCGGACACTGCGGAAAAAAGCCGAGAAGCAGAAGACGGAGCAGGAGGAGAGCAGCCAGAGTTCTTTCCACCCGGATAAGCAGCAGACTCTGATCGGCGGTTGGCTGGAGCGGGTCGGGAAGGATCAGCGGGTCCCCCTGGAACAAAGCACTACCCTGATCGGACGGGATCCGGGAAGCTGCCATCTTGCTCTTCCGGGTCACTCCTGCATCAGCCGGATCCACGCAATGATCGAGAACAAGGACGGTCAGTATTATCTGACCGATCTGGGTTCCAAAAACGGTACATTTTTGAGCGGCGACAGATTGCATCCCAATGCCCGGGTGGCCCTGGACGAGGGAGACCGGATCAAGTTTTACGATGTTTCCTTTGTGTTCCATAAGACTGAGCGGAACAAGACAGTATCCATACATCTAATGCGTTAGGAGATAAACCTATGAGCCTGTTACTTGCGGTTTTTACTCAGGAAGCCCACGAGGACATTCTGCTCCCGGCGATCAATAATGCGGACTTTCAGGTGACACTGTCCGATGAGAAGTTCAACATTCCCCGTCCGCTCACGCTGGAGCTGGAGATCCTGGATGGCCTGTGGCAGTTTAAGGAGAATAACCACTATGCTGTGAAAAAAGGGGAGGAGAGCTGGCAGGAAAAGCCCATTGCCTGCGGTGATGTGCTTTCTGTTATTTTTGCCCGTACCCGCATCACGGTGCTGGTAGTAAATCATAGTGACCAGATCGGGTCTATGGAGAAATTCGATACCCTGCGGCTTGGGGAGCTGGTGGTAGGCAAAGATGCCAACAGCGATATTTGCTATGCCTCGCAGGAGATCGTGTCCAGGCATCATTTTTCCCTTTACTTTAACGGCAGCAGTGCAACTCTGGAGGATTTTTCCGTCAACGGCGTATATCTGAACGGAAAGCGGATCCGGGGAAAAGCGGAGCTGCGCTTCGGTGATGTGATCAGTGCCTTCGGACTGAAGCTGGTGTATCTCATTGATACCGTGGCGGTGAACGCCGGAGCCTGTGCTGCCCAGATCAGCCAGCGGCTGATGGACAGACAGCTTCTGCCTCAGGCCCCGGAGCCTGCCCCGGAAAAAGAAGCCGGTGCGGAACCGGAGCACAGCAGCCTGTTCCACCGTTCCCCCAGAAAGATCATTTCTCTGCACACGGAGCCGGAGGAGATCGAGGCACCGCCCCAGAAGCAGGCAGGAAACCGCAAGCCGGTCTGGATGGTGATCGGTCCCAGCTTCACAATGGCCATCCCTATGCTGTTGGGTACCGGATTTATGATCGTTGCCAGAAGTATGGCAGGCTCCGGCAGCAATGCCTTTATGTATGTTGGTCTGATCACCGCCATCACCTCCGCCATCATTGGTGTGACCTGGGCGATCATCAACCTCAATTACAGCAAAAAAGAGGAAAAAGAGGCGGAGCTGCTGCGTCTGCAGAAGTACGGCCAGTACCTGATGGAGTGCGCAGAGCGGATCCGGGGAAAATATGAATTTAACCGCAATGCCCTGCAGGAGATGTACCCCGATGCGGCCACCTGCTGTAACTATTGGCAGAACACCCAGGAGCTGTGGAGCCGGAACCGGAGCCATCAGGACTTCCTGAGCTGCCGTCTGGGCCTGGGTGATATTCCTTTCCAGGTACCCATTTCCATTCCCAAGAAGAAATTTACCCTTAACGAGGACGAACTTTCCGAGCGGCCTGCGGAGATCCAGCAGACCTATTCCACTTTGCTGCAGGTTCCCATCAATGTGGACCTGTTTGCCCACCGTGTAGTGGGCCTTGTGGGCCGGAACCGTGCGGACATTGCCAGGAGCATCATCACCCAGCTGGCGGCCAATAACTGCTACACGGATGTGCGGATGGCCGTTCTGGGAGACGGAAGCACCGGTGCGGACTGGTCTTTTATGAAGTGGCTGCCCCACGTGTGGAACAGCGACCGCTCCCAGCGCTATGTGGCGCTGAAGGGCAGCGAGGTCAGCGGTGTATGCTATGAGCTGACCCAGATCTTCCGTTCCCGTTCCGATGAGGCGGAAAACAGCACTTCCAGCCGGAAAGCGGTGCTGCCCACCCAGTATGTGGTGCTGGTGGAATCCTGTAGCCTGCTGGAGTCGGAGCCCATTGCCAAGTACCTGTATGAGCGTCCGGAGACCATCGGTGTTACCACTCTGCTGCTGGCCAATTCCTTTGAGGATCTGCCCAACAGCTGCGGCTTTATTATTGAAAGCAGCCATAATTTCTCCGGTATGTATGCTATGGTCCCCAATGGTGAACAGCCCCAGAAGATCCGCTTTGACTATGTCAGTGCCCGGGCGGCAGAGCGTTTGGCCCGTGGTATTTCCGACATTCGGGTGGCGGAGACCGGCAACGGCAGTAATCTGCCCGACTCGCTGACCTTCCTGGAGATGCTGGGTGTCAGTCGTCTGCAGGAGCTGGATGTGCTGGATAACTGGAAGAAGAATCGTACCTACCAGACCATGCAGGCGATGGTGGGCTGGAAGGTGGGCGGCACGCCCTGTTATTTGAACATCCACGAGAAGCATCACGGTCCCCACGGCTTGATCGCCGGTACCACCGGTTCCGGTAAGTCGGAAACGCTGCAGACCTACATTCTTTCCCTGGCCATTAATTACAGCCCTCTGGACGTGGGCTTCTTTATCATCGACTTTAAGGGCGGCGGTATGGCAAACCTCTTTGACAAGCTGCCCCATATGCTGGGAACCATTTCCAACCTCTCCGGCAACCAGGTTCGCCGGGCAATGGTCTCCATCAAGAGTGAGAATATGCGCCGTCAGCGGATCTTCAACGAGTATGGCGTCAACCACATCGATGCCTATACCAAGCTGGTGAAATCCGGCGAGGCAAGCCTGCCCATTCCCCATATGTTCATCATCATCGATGAATTTGCTGAGCTGAAGCGGGAGCAACCCGAATTTATGCGGGAGCTGATCTCCGTGGCACAGGTGGGTCGAAGCCTTGGCGTGCATTTGATCCTGGCTACCCAGAAACCCTCCGGTACCGTGGATGATAATATCTGGTCCAACACCAAGTTCCGTCTTTGCCTGCGGGTGGCGGATAAGCAGGACAGTAAGGATATGCTCCACAAGCCGGATGCCGCCTATCTGACCCAGGCAGGCCGGTGCTATCTGCAGGTGGGCAATGATGAGATCTATGAGCTGTTCCAGTCCGGCTGGAGCGGTGCTGTGTATGATGAGGATATGGGCTCCGTCAAATCCAATTTTGCGGTGCAGCTGGAAAACAGCGGCAAGGTGGTTATGACCGGCGGAAGCACCCGTGCCAAGAAAATGGCCCAGCGGAAGCGTCAGTGGATCGCCCAGCTGGTGACCTGCTGCCGTCAGGCCCAGACCCAGACTGACCAGCCCTTGCTGGACAGTGTGTTCCGCAGCCTGCAGCAGGCGGGGATCGACTATGCAGATTCTGTGTTTAACCGCCGCCAGATGAGCGACTTTTTGGAGCAGTACGGCAGCCTGTTTGCGTTGGATGCGGAAACGGCAGCGGAGAAGATCATCCGGGAGGCCGAACGCAGCGGACGCAAGCTGCCTGAGTGCAAGGATAAGACCCAGTTGGATGCCATTGTGGAGTATCTGGGCGAAGTTGCCCAGAAGAATGACTACAACTGCAACCTGCGTCTGTGGATGCCGGTGTTGCCGGAGAAGATCCTGCTGGACGATATCCCCGGCAAAAAAGAGCCGGTTCTGGATACAGCGCAGTGGCATAATGCTCCTGTCAAGACCACCCTGCGGGCAACTGTGGGTATGGTGGACGATCCTCAGAATCAGGCCCAGTTCCCCCTGACCGTGGATTTCCTGCGGGACGGCCATCTGGCAGTCTGCGGCGGCATTTCCAGCGGTAAGAGCGTATTGATGCAGACCATTGCATATTCTTTGGTGAGAAGCCATACACCGGATATGCTGAATCTGTATATGATCGACTACTCCAGCCAGATGCTGGCGCCCTTCGAGGAGCTGCCTCATACCGGCGGTGTGGTCTATGAGGGAGAGAACGAGAAACTCAACAAGCTGTTCCTGCTGATGCAGAAAATGCTGCAGAAGCGGAAGGCCCAGTTCCGTGGAGGTTCCTTCCTGCAGTACATTACAGCCCACGGCAATGAGGTTCCCGCAGTGGTGCTGATGATCGACGGCTACGCAAGCTTCCGGGAAAAGACTGACAATGCCTACGAGGCCCAGCTTTTGGAGCTGGCCCGTGATGGTGCCGGTTTCGGTATTTTCCTGTGTATCTCCTCCGGCGGCTTCGGCACCGGAGAGCTTCAGGCGAAGATCGGCGATAAGATCCGTCAGGTGCTGACCCTGGAGATGGACAGCAAGTACAGCTACGGTGAGTGCCTGCGTACGATGAAGTTCGACGTACTGCCCGAGGCAGGCGTCCACGGACGTGGTCTGGCGGTTTGCAATGAAAGCGTGCTTGAATATCAGGTGGGTCTTGCTGCAGCCGGCGATGATTATCAGCGAAGCGAGGCTATTCAGGCCTGGTGCAGTCGGATCGATCAGCTTTGGTCCGGAAAGCGGGCAATGCCTGTGCCCCAGATCCCCAAGGATCCCACCTGGGAGCAGTTCGAAAAGCTGGATGAATACAAAGAACTGGTTCTTACAGACCGGTTCCTGCCTCTGGGCTACCGCCGGGAGGACGCTTCCATCTACAGTGTGGACCTGAGCAAGACCTTCTGCTATCAGATCTCCGGCCGGGAGCGTTCCGGCAAAAGTGTATTCTTGCGTAATGTTGCCTGTGCAGCCAAGGCCCGGGGCGGCAAGATCTATCTCATCGACAAGATCGGCCAGAACACCGAAGGCCGTACTGCTGAGTTGGTGGGTGCGGAATATATCAATACCGTTGATGACCTGTTTGCTGCCTGGAAGGACATTATTCTGACGATCAATGAGCGTCACGTGCTGCACAAACAGCTGGTGGATCAGGGCCTTGAGGACAGCGAGATCTTTGAAGGAATGTCCAAGTACCAGCAGATCTTTGTGCTGCTGGCAGATATGCAGGACTTCATTAATGTTTGCGCCAACCCCGGTGCGGGTAAGACTGCTATGACGGTACAGGTGGACAATATCATTGCCAAGGGCGCAATGCATCAAGTGTTCTTCTTTGGTGCAGTGGGAACCCAGGACCTGGCGGCAGTATCCCTGCAGCAGATCTATCGCAGCTTTGTTAAGGGTAAGCAGGGCGTGCATCTGGGCGGTGAGCTGAACTCCCAGAAGATGCTGTCCTACCGGAATATTCCCTTTGCGGAGCAGACCCGCAGCCTGAAACCCGGTCTTGGCTACGTGCCGGATGCGGAGGATACTATGAATGTGGATCCTGTGGTGATTCCCATGAACAAGGGTATCCGTAAGGATGGCGGCGAAAAGGCTTAAAGTAACCGCTGATTAAATCGTCTGCGGTTATTGCCGGGTCTTTTGACCCAACTTTTCAGTTCAAAAAACTCGAAATACACGCAGTATTACTTCGCTTTTTGAACTTCAATTTGTGTCAAAATCCCTTGCCACTAACACTTGCCGATTTAATCATCGGTTACTAAAGGAGTGTGGAGGTATGAAACCATACCTGCTCTACAGTCCCAGCAAAAATGAACTTTCATTGCTTGCTTCCGTTATGAATTTCTTGATGAAAAAACGGGGGACTGTGCAAATACCGGATTGTGTCCAAAGGCTGGAAAAGCTGGAGGGTTATCTGGAAAATCCATCGCAGCTGCAGATGATGGTTTGCGATGTGACCACCGGCGGTGTGCTGCCTGTGCTGGAGAAATTACGGCGCAGCAACGCTGATATGAAGCTGGTGCTGGTTGCCGATGGCAGTGTGTCGCCGGTGCAGTATATCCGTCCCAGCATATTGCCTACGGCACTGTTGTGGCGGCCCTTGCAGCCGGAAGGTGCCCGGGATACTTTGTGGGAGGTGCTATCCACCGTTGCGGTGGAGACCCAGGAGGAAGAAGCATCCTCAGACCAGTATTTCACGATGGAAGTCCGGGGCGAGGTGCGGCGGATCCCCTATAAGGAGATCCTGTTCTTTGAAGCCAGCAACAAAAGACTGAATCTGCATCTGGCAAGAAAAGAGATCCCCTTTCCCGGCACCCTGGAAAAGCTGGCAGAGGAGCTTCCGGAGGGATTTATCCGGATCCACAAGAGTTTTATCGTGAACCGCAATGCCATCAATCAGATCCAGTATGGACAGAATCTGGTGATCCTGGAGGGTGGCGTGATGGTCCCGATCTCCCGGAGCTACAAATCTGCGTTAAAGGCGGTGTTCTCGTGAGTACATATTGGGAAAGTTGTCAAATGACTGTAGAGGAGATCGCCGCAGTTGCCTCTCTGGCGGGCAAAAGTAGGATCGTTGGCTTTCAGCCCGAGGAAGTCCTCACTACGGAAAAGCTCTGGAGTGCCTGCTGCGGTTTGATGGGGGATGGGATGCTGACCCAGATCGATGGGAAGTTTCGACTGAACCGGGAGCTTATGGCGGTGATGCAGCCGATATGTCAGGCACGGAGCGTGGTGACCCTGACTCCGGTCAGCGATCTGTATGCCCAGCTGGTGCTTTACAACGCAGATACTCTCACCGTAATGAAAAAAACTCCCTTTGGCCGGATCGCTCTCACCGCTCTTGCACCCAAAGAGGGGGCACGGATGATCGCTGACCATATGGGGCTTTCGGAGCCGGAGTACCTGCCGGAGGAAGAGGACCTGCCGCCGGAGATAACGGTTAATCCCGGAAGCAGCCAACAGGAGCTGCTGGCAGGGGCACAGTTCCTGCTGGAGCGGCTGGATCCGGAAACAGGGGTTCGCACCGGATGGCTGCGCTTTGTGCAGCAGGGGGTGCTGAGCTGGCTGCAGTGGGATGAAGAAGAAAAGATCCTGTGCCAGCCTTTTACTATGCAGCTGCTGTCCCGGTGGCTTTTGCAAGAGGAGGAAAAACAATGATTTTGGTAGACGTGCAGTTTCCTGAGCTGGACAGGACCATCGATTTCCATTTGGATGAAAACGCCCGGTGCTGGGAGATCACGGAGGAGATCGCAACTATGGCTGCCCGCAACTGCGGATGGCAGTATGCCTCCGGCAGCAACGCAGTTATGCTGTATTCCGTGGACGCTCAAAGGCCTTTGGATCTGAACCGGAGCCTTCGGGAAAACGGCATTCGATCCGGCGACAGACTGCTTTTCATCTGATATTTTCGGGAAAAACGGTCGTTCGTCCGACGAAGTGTGTCGTTCGTCGCATTTTGTTGAATTGTAAAACGTGTTGAGATAGACTGTAATCACAAGGAGGGACTGAAATGAAAGTCAACACCGCCGAACTGAATAGACAAGCGGCTCAGCTTAGATCTGCAGCAAGACGGATGGGCGATATACAGGAGTCAGTCCTTCGGATCACCAGAGTTTTGAGCCAGCAAAGCGTTGGCGAAAAGTTCCGCCAGCCGCTGAATGCAGCGGCAAGAAGCATCGTAAGCCGGGAAACCGAACTGATGCGAATGGGGGCGGCACTGAATCAGATCGCAGACCTGTACGAACAGACAGAGCTGCGGATCGTAGATGAAGCGGAACACGCAACGGTGCGATATCCCCATTTGATCGTCGGCGAAATTCATGTGCCGACTATTGTGGGCCCTGGAGGTCAGTTCGGACCGGTTTCGGGACTGGATGAGTTGACAGGAATGATCGACTGGACTCCCTGGGATCCGTAAGAAAAGAAATTGGAGGGAAAGCCTATGAATATTGAAATCAGCACCCCGAATCTGGCTGCCGATATTTCCCGGATGCAAGAGAAGCTTGATAATCTGGTTTCGGCAAAGGATCAAGTTTACCGGTGCCTGGAAACCCTGAACACCATGTGGGACGGCACAGCAAACACGATCTTCATCGGTCAGACTCGGATCGACCAGATGGTGTTCCAGTCTTTGATCAAGAACCTCAACGAGCTGATCGAGTGTATGGAATATGCCCACAGCCAGTACGAGAAGTGCAACGACGATGTCAACAGCAAGATCGCAAGTATCCGGCTGTCCAATGACACCTGAGAGGGGGAATAGAAATGATCGGAACCTTAAAAGTTTCCCCTGAGGAGATGATAGCGGCGGCATCGGAGCTGTCCGGCTATGTTTCCAATATGAACGAGTGCTTCAATCAAATGAAGAACACCATGAGCCAGACCGAATCCTATTGGGTCGGCGAGGCCGGAGAGGCCCACCGGCAGCTGTATCTGGAGCAGGTGGAAAAGACAGAAGAGATCATCGCCCGATACACCGAGCATGTCCGGGATCTCAATGCGATGGCGGGTGTCTACGCTGAAGCAGAATCCACGGCACAGGCCAAGGCAGAAGAACTGCCGATGATCGATTTGTAAGAGAGGTGATAACCTTTGGCTTTGACAAGACAACTCATTGAAATTACCTTTGGCAACGCAATGGCCCAGGCAAGACAGCTTGACCAGTGTGCAGAAGATATGCTGAAGGTGGCAAACAGCAATATGGGAAGCATCAAGGGAGATATTTCCGCAGCCTGGCAGGGCGAAAGCGCTAATGCCTATCTCCAGAAGATGGATCTTACCGCCGCCAACATCGTCAAGACTGCCAGACGGCTGCAGGATATCGCACAGACCCTTCGGAATGTGGCCACCATCTTCCGCAATACCGAGCTTCGAGCCATTGAACTGGCCGAGCAAAGAACTTATTAATCTGTAATCAACCGGCTTAACCGGTATATAAGAAAAATTAGGAGGAATACCAAATATGTCTAGATTTACCGTAACCGCAGCTGAGCTGACCAATGCTGTCAGCGTTCTGGCCGAGGACAACAACCAGTTCCGTTCCCGTGTCAATGATCTGATGAACTGCGCACAGGAGCTGGCAAGTATGTGGCAGGGCGAAGCCAATACCCGCTTCAACAATGCGCTGACCACCGACCAGGAGCGCTGGGCTGAGTTCGCAGCACTGATCGATCAGTACAACGAGGCTCTGCAGAACATCATCCAGATCTACAACACCGCTGAAGAGGGCAACACCTCCACCGCAGTTACCAGAAGCTACTAATTCGAAAATCTATTTCATACGATAACAACAAACTACTGATTTAATATAAAAAAGGAGCGTTTATTATGATCGAAGGTACCCTGCTTGTTACTCCCGAGGCTCTGCAGCAGAAGTCTCAGACTTTCCGTTCTATGGCTGTCCAGGTTAAGGCCCTGCATGACGATATGATCAACCGTGTCAACTCCACTGCTTCCGCTTGGGAAGGCAATGCCGCTGACGCATATCGTGCAAAGTTCGCAGCTCTGCAGTCTGCAATGGACACCATCAACCGCATGATTATGGAGCATTCCACGGATCTGGAGCAGATGGCTCAGGTTTACCTGGATGCCGAAAGCCAGGCTTCCAACCAGGTGGATTCCCTGCCCGCATCTACCCTGTAACAGAAAAAGTATTTGGGAGAGCAGGTTCCGGCACTGCCGGAGCCTGCGCCCCACAGATTGGAGGTAGCAGAAATGGCGGAATTTAAGGTAGATACCGTACAATTACAGAATTATGCTTCCCAGATTTCTGCACTGCAGGGCAATCTGGATGCAGTGGCACTGAAGCTGGGCGGGATGCAGCTGGGCAGTATTCTCCGGATCAAGGCATCCACGGCGCTGGTAGGCAAGATCGCCGATTGCAAATGGGCCGCTGTGAATCAGTCCAATAATCTGGGCAAGCTGGCCCGGGGCCTGGAGGATGTTGCCGAGCTGTATACCGGCTGCGAGAAAAATCTGTCTGACCCCAAGACCCAGACCCAGGCTGATGCTATTGCAGCAGAAAATGCCCCCAGCTTCTGGGAGCAACTGATTGATCATAGACCCTCTTGGCAGGAAATCGTCAAGTGGATTGGCAAGGGTTGTGCGCCTGTGGGCATTGTTTCTGCAATTATCAGTTTCTCAGAAGGCAATCCCAAGGGAATCATCAGTGGCTTGAAGGCTATTTGTAGCGCAACCGGTCCCATCACCAAGGCGGTTTCCGCTGGTGGCTGGTCCGATGGTTTGATGAACTTGTTCGGCTTTTCGGCGCAGGGTGTTGGTGGCTTGTCTGAATCCTGGAACAAGTGGCTAAACGGTATGAATCTGGGAAAGCAGACCACCACTGCTGGAAAAGTTGGAACCGTTGCAAAATGGGGCGGTTATGTACTGACAGCATTAGGTAATGTTGTGGATAATGTTGAAGAGTATAACGGAGATGTCAGTATGACCGTGGGTCGAGCAGTAGGTGAAACCATTGTGGAGACCGGTGTGGATATCGGACTGAGTATTGGTGCCGGTGTGCTGATTGCTGCGGCATTGCCTGCTACAGCCCCTGCTATTGTTGTGGGTGCTGCTGCAGCCGGTGTAGTGTGGGCAGCCAATGAGGTCTGTGAATGGATCACAGGCGGAGATGATCTTGGCGAAGTGGTCGCAAACGCAGTGTGTGACGGCGTAGAGGCCGTTGGCAATTTTGTAGGCGATGCAGTAGATACCATTGCCGAGGGCGCATCCGCAGCGTGGAATGGCATTTGCAATTGGGCCGGTGGCCTGTTTGCCTAGAATTATTATCAATTAGGAGTGATTGATTATGACGAATAATGTAAAGAGTTTGCTGCCCATTGGTTCTGTGATCCGCTTGAGCGGTGCCCAGAAGTGCCTGATGGTGTTCGGTGTTTGCCAGACCCACAAGGAAACCAATGAGACCTATGACTATATCGGTGTGCTGTGGCCCGAGGGCAACCTGGGTGCGGAAACCCAGATCCTCTTTGAGCACAAGGATATCGAGGAGGTTCTCTTTGTCGGCTATGAGACCGAGGAGAGAAATGCCTTTGTAAAGCGGTTGAGTGAATTCTATGAAGCACAGAACGGCTGATATTCCCGGTTTGCGGCAGCCTACCCAGCAAGAAATAGCCTGGATCGCACAGATGTGGGGTCCGGCGGTGCCGGGGGTTCGTAAACGTGGTGCGGGGAAGTTCCTGCGTTATGCGGGTATTTTCCTGATCTGCGTCGGCGCAGCCGGCTTTGCCCAAAGAGGGGAAGGTCTTGCTGGTACGATTCTTTTGCTGATTCTTGGTGCCACAAGCCTAGCATCCGCTAAATTTGTCAAATATGCGGCAAAGGAAGCAAACCAACGGCAGGAAGCTTTGTGCCGGGGTGAATATATGGTGGCAAAGGCGGAGAGTGTGGAAATAAGAACCGGAAATTACCATGGAGCTGAGAGTGCCCGGGTGGATGTGATTCTTCCCAATGGAGAGAAACTATCCCCAGAAATTCCCTTTGCTTGCGCCCAATCTCTTTTGAAAAAGGGAATGCAGCAGGTGCCGGTTTTGTTGATTCAGATCCCCGGTGACCCTGACCTGTTGGCAATTCCCTGTGAAAGTGAATAATTAATCGCCCGGAATGCTTAGCATTCCGGGCGTATTTTCATAGCATTATAAGCCGTTTCGGCGGCGGAGATATCCTTGTTGCATTCCATATGCCACAGCGCAGTCCGCTGGGCCAGTTCCTCCACCAAAAGCTGATACTTGGTAAGGAGGGCGGAGTTCAGAGGCTTTTGACTCTGGTGCAGCAGCATCGGCATTGCCTCTGCCGGAGAGATCGGGCGGATCCGGTTTTCCGTACCCCGCTCCAGAATGCAGATGCCCTGCAGGGGGACACAGATATTGGTATCCAGTCCGTGCTTGCCGCTCCAGGGGGAACCGCAGGCCAGCACCTGATCACCGGTGAACTTCAAAAAAGGCTTGTCGTCGTTGACCATCACCGCCCGTTCGCCGAAGCGCTGACACCACAGGCGAGTGTGGGTGGATTTTCCCGTGCCGCTTTTGGCGGTAAAAAGGTAGGCTTTTCCGTCTACCGCAACGGTGCTGCCGTGGAGGAGCAGAGTGTCGTTGTCAAACAGCGCTTCTGCAAATTTTCGCTGGATGGAGGCACGTTCCAGAAAGGTATCCGGGAAATTGCGGGGGCGAAAACCCTCCTCCAGCGCCTCCTGCAGATGGGCCTGCCGCTCGAAATCCACATCCGCCTGGGTGACGGTGATCTCGAAGTGGGCAGGAAGATCTGTCAAATATCGGCTGAAAAAGGCCGGAGTGCTTTCAAAAATGGAGTGGATCCGGGCAACACACCCGGCGATCTTCATTGCGAAATCTGCCATATCAGGCAAGACCTTTGTTGTTCTTGGCTTTTTTCTGCTGGCTCAGCCAGATGTCCATCACGAACCGGTGGGGCACCAGCTTTACAAGAAACACCTGGAATTTTACCGGGAAACCGTGGATGGACATATCCTTTTTGGTTTTATAAAGGTCCTTCAGACCGGTGGCCACCACATCCTTTGCTTCGTACAGCCGGTCAAAGTATTGTACCTCGGACTGGTTGGTCTGGAAGGCGTGGCTGAAGAATTCTGTTTTCACCCAGCCTGGATTCATTGCCATCATCCGGATTCCCCGTCCTTTAAGCTCCCGGTTCATTGCCCGGCAGTAGCTCAGGACGAATGCCTTGGTGGCACCATAGGTGGTGATATAGGGCACAGGCTGGAAGGCGGACAGACTGTCCAATTGCAGAATGTGGCTGCCGGGCTGCATATAGGGCAGGGTGACCCGGGTCATAGCCAGCAGCGCCTTGGCGTTGAGGTCCACCATCCGGCATTCATCTTCCAGAGAGATGTTCTCAAAGCTGCCGAATTTTCCGAAGCCTGCGGCGTTGACCAGCAGCTTTACATCGGGTTTTTCTTTCTCCAGGAGCTTAGCGAAGGCGTAAAAGCTCTCCTCTTTGCAAAGATCCAGAGGAACGGGACGTACGGGAACGCTCACCAGATTTTTCAGTTGTTCCAATGCGTTTTCCCGCCGGGCGACCGCCCAGATTTCGTCTACCTTTACATATTGGGAAAGCTGCAGCACAAATTCCTTTCCCATACCGGAGCTGGCTCCGGTGACGATGGCAATGTTCATAGTCGTTCCTCCGTTCAAATTCCGGTTTATCGGGCAGTACGACGCTCCACCAAAGGCCCCCTTGTGTAAAGGGGGCTGTCGAAAATCTTTGATTTTCGACTGGGGGATTGTCAAAATCCATTAGATTACAACCCCTCCGTCTGAAA
>JAFSFK010000096.1 GCA_017435245.1 Oscillospiraceae bacterium
CGGCCCAAGGTGATCCTGTCCGCCAGCGGTATGTGTGAGGCAGGCCGTATCCGCCATCACCTGAAACATAACCTTTGGGGAGAAGAAAACACCGTCCTGTTTGTAGGCTATCAAGCAGAAGGGTCCCTTGGCAGAAAGCTGCAAAATGGCGCACAGTATGTCCGCTTGTTCGGTGAGGATATTACTGTCAATGCGGAGATCGCCGCACTCCACGGCACCAGCGGCCATGCAGACCAGGCAGGTCTGCTGCGGTGGCTGGCAGGCTTTAAGGAGAAACCGCAGTTGGTGTTCGTCAACCATGGTGACGATGCCACCTGTATCGTGTTCCAAAAGCTGCTGACGCAAATGGGCTACTACGCAGAAGCACCTTACAGCGGAGCACAGTACGATCTGCAGACCAGCAGAATGACTGTGTTTGCAGATTCCAAACCCATACGCAGGGAAGAGCAGACAAAGGGATCTGCCAGAGCACGGGCAGTCTATGGAGAACTCCTTGCAGCCGCAGAAGCACTCCTTGCCTTTGTTAAAACCTGTAAAGGCCGTACCAATAAGGATAACGCAAAGTTTGCCTCTCAGATCCGCAATCTGATTGAAAAATGGAAATAAAATATAAAGCTGGCTTGCTTTCCCGCAAGTCAGCTTTTTTATCTGTACAGGAGGTTTCGCATCAAAATGTATGCGAAACCTCTTTGTTCTGACTGGGTGGTACCAAAGGCAACCCCCGGCTATGCCGGGGGAATAAAAGAGCTTTAGCGGAGAACAAAGAAATAAAATAGAATCCCTCAGTAGAGCAGAAGTGGTTTGCCGACCACACATCTACAATAGAGAGGGATTCCAACTGACAATTTAGGGTAGTATCGTCTACAGAAATGTTAGAATAAAAGGATACATTGCCCCTTTAGGGGCGGTAGGGCAGGTAATGCAGACGTCAGAAATTCAGTGCATCTTTAGATGCCCGCCAGTAAAAAGCCCTTCTAGGGCTTAATCAAGCCTCCGGCTTACCGGGGGGTTCCTTTTTTTATTTTACAGGTGCGGCGGGAAATCGTCGGAGCTATTTATATAAATAACAGTTATTGGTCATCCAATCGTAACGGCTTTGGTTGCTTCATAAAACCAGTGGTTATAAAAGGTGAGTATGGAATCTCATTGCGTATTTATTCCCTTTACAATGGAATGGTTTGTTGCTATAGTACTTGGTATGGCTGATGTATAAATCTGGTACGGCAAGAAAATTATCTGCATTCAAAATGGAGGAATGAACATGAAAAAGATTCTTGTAGAAGGTCACAGAGGCTTCTGTGCCAAGTATCCTGAGAACACGATGATCTCTTTCCAGGCGGCGCTGGAGATGGGCGTGGATGCCATTGAATTTGATGTGTGGCTGACCGCTGACAAGGTGCCGGTTTTGATCCATGACGGCAACTGCCGCCGCACCTGCGGTAAGGATGTCCATGTCCGGGATCTGCCTTTGAGCGAGGTAAAGAAGCTGCGGGCTACCTATGAAGAAAAGTTTGGCGACACCTTTAAGGGTCAGGATATTGAGATCCCCACCCTGGAGGAGCTGCTGATCCTGTGCAAGGAGAAGTATCCTCACATCAAGCTGGGTGTAGAGATCAAGGAATACACCGAGGAAAATGTGGATCTCACCGTTGCCCTGCTGAAGAAGTACGGCTTCTTCGATACCTGTTATTTCTATGCTTTCAACGGCCGCATCATTAAGTATCTGAAGCAGAAGTACAACGGCCGTACCATGGGTTATCCGGATTTCCAGATGGGCGAATATGCCGCCGATACCTATGACTACTATTGTGAGATCGGTCTCGGACTGAATATTGTTCGTTCTGAGATACTGCCCATCTACTTGGCAAAGGGCTTGCCCATTCACATGTTCTGCGCAGATACGGAAGAGGATGTGCGTATGTGCATTGAAAAGGGTGCAGACCTGATCACTGCCAACGATCCTACCGCACTGATGAAGGTGCTGGGAAGACTGTAAGAAGAAAAACGCTGCCCGGAAGGGCAGCGTTTTTGACTTTTTACAGTGCTTTCAGCCGTTTCATGACCTTGGTTTCTTTGCCAAAGTGTTGGGACAGCGCTGTGTATTCTTCATACAGGGGCAGATACCGCTCAGTATTTTCGGGATTGGGAGTATAGCAGATCTCGCATTTATCCGCCAGGACGGCGGCAGAGGCTTCCATGGTGTCATAATAGCCGCAGGCAAGGCCTGCAAATACAGCACTTCCTCTGGCGGTTGCCTGGGTCGAGGAGCAAACACGGATCTTGATTCCCAGAATATCCGCATACAGCTGCATCAGGAAGGGGTTGCGGCGGCAGATACCGCCGGCGGCGTAAGCCTCTTCGATGGCGATACCGCTGGCCTGGTAGCGCTCCATAATAGCACGGGCGCCGAAGGCGGTGGATTCGATCAAGGCCCGGTAAATATCCTCCGGCTTGGTTTTCAGGGTCAGTCCGAGGATCATTCCGGACAGGTCATAATCCGCAAGAGGGGAGCGGCAGCCGTTCCACCAATCCAGTACCACCAGCCGGTTTTGTCCCACTTCCAAAGCGGAGGCTTTTTCGTCCAGAAGTCCGAATAAGCTGAGCCCCCGGGATCTTGCTTCCTGTGCGTATTTTTCGGGGACGCAGTTTTCCACGAACCAGCCGAAGGCATCGCCCACGCAGCTTTGACCTGCCTCATAGGCATAATAACCGGGGATAACGCCGTCGGAAACACAGCCGCAGATACCGGTCATTTTTTGGTCTGCGGAATCCAGTACAAAGCCGGCGGCAGAAGTGCCGATGATCAGCATCAGTTTTCCCGGTGTGACCACGCCTGCACCCGGAATACCGGCGTGTCCGTCAATGATGGGTGCGGCTACGGTGGTTCCGGGGAAAAGTCCCGTAAGCTCGCTTCCGGCAACGGAAACCTCGCCGGCCTTGGTGCCGGTGGGGATGACTTCGTGAGGGATCTTGGTGCCGATGAGATCCGCCAATTGGGGGTCCAGTGCGGCAAAATAGGAATTGGAAGGATAACCGGCTTCCCGGTCCCACAGCGCCTTAAAGCCTGCGCAGCAGCTGTTTCGGGTCTCCTGACCGGTAATCATCCACACCAGCCAGTCGGCAGCTTCGATAAAACGGGCGGCTTCATGATAGATCTGGGGTGCTTTCCGCAGGGTCTCCCAGATCTTGGGCACCGTCCATTCCGAGGAGACTTTGCCGCCGCAATTGCCCAGCCACGGCTCATTTCGCTCCATGGCGATCCGGGTCATTTCGTCGGCCTCCCACTGTGCGCTGTGGTGCTTCCAAAGCTTGGCATAAGCATGGGGGTTACTGCGGTATTTTTCCTGAAAGCACAGAGGTATTCCCTTCCGGTCCACCGCCAGAATGGTGGCAGCGGTAAAATCGATGCCCAGACCCAATACATCCTGCGCAGCGACACCGGAGGTTTCCAAAACCTTGTGCAGCGTAAAAGACAGGGCGTCCAGATAGTCCTGAGGATCCTGCAGGGCAGCATCATTTCCTATGGAAGAACCGGGGAAATCCTCCTGCCCCAATACGGCGTGGGGATAGACAAATTCCGCTTGGGCAAGCTCCTGTCCGGTGGCTACATCCACCAGCAGCGCTCTGGCAGAGAGGGTTCCGTAATCAAGACCGATGACATATTTACTCATAACGACACCTCTTCATAAGTGTTTTGTTCACTATAGCATAAGTGCTTTGTTCTGTAAAGCTTGCGGTGCCACGGAAAAAGGGCTTGTGATAAAATTGCTGAAATGCTACCCTTTTTAGCACAAAATGCGCAATTTTATCAATTCCATTTTCGGGCAGATTCTTATATAATAACAGCAAGACTTTACATAGCAAAGGAGAATGCATATGCGGCCGTCGACTACCACAGGTGTTGCCTTGCGCAGCTTTGGAAATCCGCTACTGAATGACTATGAGGAAACCGTCCGCAGACTTTACGATGCGGGCTACCGGGTGTTGGACTTTGCCTTTGTCTGCCACAATTATCCCAACTACATCCTGCGCTGCGATGACTGGCAGCAGCGCATTGATTCCATCGCAAACCTGGCTGCAAAGCTGGGCGTGACCTTTTCCCAGAGCCATCTGCCCTACATCACCGATACCATGTACTGCACAGATGCCAACTTCCAGAAGCCCGGCTATGCGGAGTATTTTGATGAGTGTATGCGCAGAGCTTATATCGGCAGCGCCATGCTGGGTGTCCGGTATGCCACTGCCCATCCCATGAGCTTCCCGGAGTACAACTTTGAGGAGCAGCCTCAGCTGGAGGAAAACCGCAAGTACTACGATAAATTTGTGGAGCTTGGCATTCAAAACGGCGTAGGCACAGCCTTTGAAAATATGCTGCCCAGTCTGAACCGCTCCTGGCCGGACCGGTACTGCACCCGCTACGAGGAGCTGATCCGTCTGGTAGACAGCTACAACGATCCCATGGTGGGCATTTGCTGGGATACCGGCCACGCCAACCAGATGCGCTTCGATCAGGTGCGGGCGCTGCGGGCTGTGGGACACCGGCTGAAAAACACCCACATCAATGATAATCACTACGGTACCCGGGATGAGCATTTGCAGCCCTTTATGGGAACCATTGACTGGTTTAAGCTGATCCCCGTTCTGGCGGAGATCGAATATGATGGCGACCTGGCTTATGAGACCAATCAGGTGGGAATCAAGGCCAAGGGAGAGCTCCAGGATGCGATCCTGCGGCTGACCTACGAAAACGGCTGCTATCTGGTGAAGATCTACGAAGAGGCGCTGGCGCAGAAAAATAAAGAGAAGATCACCATCTGAAAGAGAGAGGAAAAATCATGGAATTAAAGGGTAAAAAAGTGGTATTTCTGGGCGACAGCATTACAGAAGGCTGTGGCATTTCCTCCGATGCGTTTCTTTATTGGAGACAGTTTGGAGAGCTTACGGGCGCCCAGGTTTATGCAAACGGCATTGGCGGCAGCCGCATTACGCCCCAGCGGTTTCCTAACCCGGAGGAACCCAGGGTGGAGCGGTATTTTGCCAGCCGGGTGGATGAGCTGCCTGTGGATGCGGATATTGTGGTGGTCTTTGGCGGCACCAATGACTTCGGCACCGGCGACGCTGCCCTTGGCACCATTGCCGACCGCACCAATGATACCTTCTACGGCGCCTGCCATCTGCTGGTACGCAAGCTCTACGAAAAGTATCCCAATGCCACGATCGTGCTGATGACCCCGCTGCACCGCCTGTCTGAGGACGAGGCGCTGTATAATGAACTGGGTGTCCGCCGTGTAGGTCCGCTGTCTGTATACGTGAATGCCCTGCGTGAAATTGCGGAGTTTTATGGGCTGCCTGTGGTGGATCTGTTTGCCAATTGCAAGATCCAGCCCCGGGTGGATGCCTTGCGTGAAATGTATATGCCCGATGGCCTGCACCCCAATGATGCCGGTTCTGCCTTGGTGGCAGAATGCCTGCAAAAGGTTCTGGAGCTTCTGTGATGGAACTGCGGGGAAAGAAGATTGCATTTTTAGGGGACAGCATAACGGAAGGCTACGGCGCTTCGGGGAAGGACAAGACCTACTGGCATTTGCTGGGGGAGGAGACCGGGGCGGAGGTTTATGGCTATGGTATTGGCGGAACCACCATTGCCCGCAGGCAGAAGCCCCTTGAGATCCCTTCCACCAACCGCTACTTCGGCTCCCGGGTGGAAGAAATGATCCCGGATGCGGATATTGTGGTGATTTTTGGCGGAACCAATGACTTTGGCGGGAGTGACCCGGCACTGGGCAGTATCACGGACCGAACGGAAGATACCTTCTACGGTGCGTACCATTGCCTGATCCAAAAACTGATCGCCAGATACCCCAATGCGAAGCTGGTGATCGCTACACCGCTGCACCGCATTACTGAGGACGACGACACATACAACGAGCAGGCAGGCCGCAGAGGCGGCACGCTGCGCCGGTATGTTCAGGCGATCCGGGAAATTGCGGAGTTTTATGGCTTGGCAGTGGCGGATCTGTACCGAACCTGTCCCCTTCAGCCCCGTATGCCGGGACACCAGCAGCGCTATATGCCGGATGGTGTGCATCCCAATGATGCCGGACATGTTCTTATTGCGGAAGCATTTATGCGTTATTTTATAACACAATAACAGATGGGGGTGTTGCTGCTGCAACACCCCTGTTTTGCACAAAAAACCACCGGCGCAGATCTGCGCCGGTGGTTATGTTTAGAATTGCTTGCGGTATCTGCTGGGGGATACGCCCACTTTTTTCTTGAAATACTTGGAGAAATAATTGTGGTCCATAAAGCCGGTTTGGATTGCGATCTCCTCCACGCTCAGGGTGGAGTTCTGCAGCAGCTGTTTTGCGGTATGGATCCGCCGCTGATTCAAATACTCGTAAGGTGTCACGCCGTAAGCACTGCGGAAGCGGCGGATGGTCTGGGATACGGACAGATAGGTGATCTCGCTGCACTTTTCCAAAGACAGCCGTTCTTCCAGATGCACATCCAGATATTCCTTCAGAAGAGAAATATTTCTGGGAACGGGCTTTTCCAGTTCACCGGAATTCAGATTGTTTCGGATGTGCTGGCACAGCTCCAAAAATACCCCACAGCAGCGGTCCATTGCGTCATCGATGTCGATGTCATCCGGAGATGCGATGTCGTGGATGCGCTGGAGGAAGCTTTGAATGTCCAGCTTGGGCAGATACATACTGTGGGTCAGACCGTAAGCGTCCAAAATGGGGGTGATCAGCTTGCCCTGCAGGTTTACCCAGATCTTTACCCAGGGGGTCTTAGGATCGGCGTAATACTTGTGGGGTTCGTTGGCACGCAGCAGGTAGGCATCGCCGGCAGAAGGATGAAAGGTTCCCTTGGGAGATTCCACAGTGCCGGTGCCGCTGATCACATACTCGATGACGGTCAAATGGGCACAATTGCGCTCCATGGAATAGCTCTCATCACAGTAGGAAATACCAAAACATTCCATTGCAAAAGGCATATTTTCGTAGTCGATGCCCAGGAAATCTTTTTTGTCTTCTCTCATGCGCACATTCTCCCTTTTGATGCGAGGAATCTCCATTGTTGTCATAATAACCGGAATGGTACAATATAAATATACACCAATTACGATTCGAATACCACGGAAAAAACTGGACGTATTGCAAAAATCCTACGAAAAGAGCAACCGAATCGCCTTTTTGAATGTGTATTTTGTATAGATATATTTTACATCACCTATATGATAAATAGAAAGGATGATTATGCGCATTCTTATACCCAATATGAGCGAAAGCGCAGGAGATCGAAAGAAAACAGATTGTCAAAAAACGAACCGGTATTGCGCAAAAAAAACGGTATTTGGTATTTGATGTGCAGAATGGAGGACTTATGATGAATATTCCCAGACCGGAGTATCCCCGGCCTCAAATGCGCAGAGATTGTTGGCAGAACCTGAATGGACAGTGGGAGTTTGAGATCGACCACGGTCTTAGCGGCAAAGAACGTGGCTTGCAGAATGCTGACCACTTAAAGGATATGATCACGGTTCCCTTCTGCCCGGAAAGTGAGCTGTCCGGGATCGGCTATAAGGACTTTATGCGGTGCGTCTGGTACCGCAAAGAGGTGACCCTTTCTCCTGCGTGGGTATCTGCTGTAGAAGCAGGGGAGCGGGTGATCCTCCACTTTGGTGCTGTGGATTATCAGGCAACTGTGTATGTAAACGGCAAAGAGGCAATCGTACATAAGGGCGGCTACAGTGCCTTCAGCGTGGACATCACCCCTTACTTGAATGGCGAAAAGGCCGTGATCACGGTGTGTGCCGAGGATGATCTGCGCAGCCATAAGCAGCCTGCCGGCAAGCAGAGCGACAAGTTCCATTCCTATGGCTGTTATTATACCAGAACCACCGGCATCTGGCAAACTGTGTGGCTGGAAAGAGTTCCCTGCAATTATATTACCAATTACCGGGTATATCCGGATGCGGATAATTCCGCTGTACGCATCAGCGTAATGACCTCCGGCAATGCACCTCTGACGGTGAAGGCTTTCTATGAGGGAAGACTTGTCGCCCAGAAGACAGTGGCAGCCTTCCGGGGTCAGACAGATGTGTATCTGGAGCTGGCGGAAAAGCACCTGTGGGAGCTGGGTGAGGGCAGACTTTACGATCTGCAGTTTACCTTTGGTGAGGACAAGGTGGATGGCTATTTTGGCCTGCGCAGTATCCGTATGGAGGGGATGAAGTTCCTGCTCAACGGCAAGAATGTCTTCCAGCGCCTGGTGCTGGACCAGGGCTTCTACCCCGATGGCATCTATACCGCTCCCAACGAAGAAGCGCTGATCCACGATATTGAGATCTCTCTGGCAGCAGGTTTTAACGGTGCAAGACTTCACGAGAAGGCTTTTGAGCCCCGCTTCCTGTACCACTGTGACCGTATGGGTTATATGGTCTGGGGCGAGCAGGCCAACTGGAATCTGGATGTGACCCGTTACGAGGCGGTTGACTGGTTCCTGCCGGAGTGGATGGAGCTGGTGGAACGGGATTTCAACCATCCTTCCATTGTGGGCTGGTGCCCGCTGAATGAGACCTGGGACTTTAACGGACGGCAGCAGTGCAACGGTGTTCATACTATGCTCTATCAGGTCACCAAGGCGATGGACCCCACCCGCCCCTGCATCGATACCAGCGGCAACTACCACGTGATCACCGATATTTTCGATGTTCACGATTACGACCAGAACCCCGAGACCTTCAAGGCCCGCTATGATGAGCTGATGGAGAAGGGGGAGTTTGATATTTCCTTCAACTGCGGCAAGGGTCCGAACGACACTTTGCGCCATACCTACAAGGGTGAGCCGGTGTTCGTCAGCGAATACGGCGGCATCAAATGGGATGTGAGCGGCGGCGCAGAAAACTGGGGCTACGGCACCGGACCTCAGACAGAAGAGGAGTTTATCCAGCGCTACCGTGGCTTGACTCAGGCGCTTCTGTGCAACGATAAGATCTGTGGTTTCTGCTATACCCAGCTTTACGATGTGGAGCAGGAGACCAACGGCCTTTATACCTACCATCGTGTACCCAAGTTTGATATGGCGATCTTCAAGGAAATAAACATTGCTAAGGCGGCAATTGAGGACTGAGGAGGCTATGCCTATGAAAAACAGTTGGAAACTTTTACTTGTCATCTGCCTGGTCGCAGCCCTTCTGTTAGGCTGCGGTGCCAAGGTGGAAGAGGAAGTAACCGAACCCACCGAGGAAGCGGGCAATCCCTTTGCAACTGAGGCGGTGACTTACCCCTATGACTTCACCTCCGAGGATTTCTTCTACATCAAGGATTGTCTGAACTACATTCCCTCTGCATCTGTGAGCGGCGTGAAGGAGGACGGTTCCTTCTTCAATATGGAAACCTACAGACATGAAGCCACAGGCGAAGATTTCTATGTTATGCAGGGCGGCTGCGCCGATGGCAAATACGCATATCTGGTGCTGGAAGGCAGCAGCGTGCTCATCGATGGTGAGAACTACAGCAAAGGCCACGTGATCGGCAAGGTGGATATGTCTACCTGGGAGGTCGTGGCGGTTTCCGAGCCTATGTCTTTGGGCCACGGCAACGGCATGTGCTACAATCCCAACCTGAATCAGCTGGTCATCTCTATGTGTAACGACGTTACCAATACCGCCGATTTGGATGAAACGAAATGTGTGGCATTTGTGGATGCAGACACCCTGGAGCTTGTGGAAGTCCGGGAGCTGGCGCTGGCCATCAACGCCATCGACTACAATCCCAAGCGGGATCTGTATGTGGTGGGCATTAAGGGCAATTCGGCAGCTTTCGCTGTTTTGGATTCCGACTTTGTGGAGCTGGGCTGGTATCCCGGCAACAACTGCGGCCTGGGAAGCCAGGACGTGGACTGCGATGATAACTACATCTATGTGGGCAACAGCGGCGTCGGTGTTATGCCCGGTATGGAAGTAGTAAAGGTCTACGACTGGAACGGTGAATATGTGGGAATCTTCCGGGTGGACAGCGTTTCCGAGCAGGAAGCTCTGTTTAACTACGATGGCCAGTACTACATCACCTTCTATACCGGTAACGGCGGTCGTATTTTCAAGATCAATTATGATTTTAGCCTGTTGGGGCAGATCAGTGAGTAAAACAGTTTTCAAAGGAAACCGTTATATATCTAAAAGGAGGAAATGATTATGAAGTTTAATTGGAAGGCATTTACCGCTGCGATCCTGTGCCTGGTTATGGTGCTGGGTCTGTGCGCCTGCGGTGCCGGTACCGGTTCTGAGGCAAACAATGGGGACAATGGGGACAATGGAGAAGCGGCTGTGGAAAATGGCAGTGAGGCTGTAACCGTCAGCGGTCCCATCACCATTGAGTTCTGGCATACCCGTTCCGGCGACCATGGCAAGCTGCTGGACGAGCAGATCAAGAAGTTCAACGAGACCAACACCCTGGGCATCACCGTGGTCGGCACCTATCAGGGCAGCTACTATGATGTTCTGTCCAAGGTCAAGACCGCCTATGGCACGGACACCGCTCCCGTTCTGGCACTGGTAGGTGCCGGCGGTATCGAAGAGCTTGCCGAAAACGGCGCAGTGAAGGATATGTCCGCTTATGTAGAAAGAGACAGCTGGGATGTGGAGAACATTCCCGAGAGCCTGCGCTACTACATGGAGCACTACGAGGGTCAGATCATTGAGTTCCCTTATC
>JAFSFK010000097.1 GCA_017435245.1 Oscillospiraceae bacterium
AAGGGCATCTCCCACATTACCGGCGGCGGCTTCTATGAGAATATTCCCCGTTCTATCCCCGATGGACTGGGCGCAAAGATCGACCGCAGCGCCGTGAAGGTCCTGCCCATCTTTGACCTGATCGCCAAGGAAGGCAATATCCCCGAGCGGGATATGTTCAACACCTACAATATGGGTGTGGGCATGAGCATCGTGGTTCCTGCCGATGAAGTGCAGACTGCCATCGATGTGCTGAAGGCCCACGGCGAGGATGCCTATGTCATCGGTTCTATCATCGAGTCCGACGATAAGATCATCATCGAGTAAGAGGCGTACTATGGCAAAAGCAAGAATTGCTGTCTTGGTGTCCGGCGGTGGTACCAACCTCCAGGCGCTGATCGATGCGCAGGTTAGCGGCATCATCCAAAGCGGTGAGATCCAGGTGGTCATTTCCAATAATCCCGGTGCTTACGCCTTAGAGCGTGCCGCAAAAGCCGGAATCGCCGGGGAAGTGGTCACCAAAAAGGAATGCGGCTCCCAGGCTGCCTTTGAGGAGAAGATCAAGGGAATCCTTGGTACATACAAGATCGATCTGATCGTGCTGGCGGGCTTTATGTCCATCCTCAGCGAATCCTTCACCAGCGCCTATCCCAAGCGGATCCTCAATGTCCATCCCTCGCTGATCCCGTCCTTCTGCGGTGAAGGCTTCTATGGCCTGCGTGTCCACGAGGAGGCGCTCCGCTATGGCGTGAAGGTTACCGGCGCTACGGTGCATTTTGTCAATGAGATCCCCGACGGTGGTGAGATCATTTTCCAGAAAGCGGTTGAGATTCAGGAAGGGGACACCCCCGAGGTTTTGCAGCGCCGGGTAATGGAGCAGGCCGAGTGGAAGATCCTGCCTGCAGCAGTAGAAAAAGTAAGTAAGCAGCTTTGCGGCTGAGAGAAAGGATTAGTATTATGAATGTTTATGAGACCGGCTCTCTGAGCCAGAAGCTTTCCACCAACGCCTATCCCGGCCGTGGCATCGTGCTGGGCATCACTCCCGACGGTAAGCAGTCCGTGGCTGCCTACTTCATTATGGGACGCAGCGTCAACAGCCGTAACCGTGTTTTCGTACAGGAGCCCGATGGCATCCGTACCGAGGCCCACGACCCCAGTCTGATGAAGGATCCTCACCTGATTATCTACCATCCTGTCCGTGAGGCAGGCTGCGGTCTCATCGTCACCAACGGTGACCAGACCGATACCATTTGGGAGTACCTTGCCCGTGGCGAGAGCTGGGAAGCAGCCCTGCGTACCCGGATGTTTGAGGATGACGGTCCCAACTGGACTCCCAGAATCTCCGGTCTGCTGGCTGGTGACGGCAGCTACAAGATGTCTATTTTGAAGTCTGCCGATGCAGAAGGCTCTGCCTGCGCCCGTTTCTTCTATGAGTATCCCGCAATTGCCGGCCTGGGTCACTTTATCCACACCTATGTGTGTGACGGTAACCCTGTGATCCCTACCTTCCAGGGTGAGCCCGAGCGTGTTGCTATTGATGGCGATATCGACGCATTCACCAATGTCCTCTGGGAGAATCTGAATCCCGATAACAAGATTTCCTTGTTTGTCCGCTATACCGATCTGGCTACCGGTGAGTACCAGCAGCGGATCCTCAATAAGCACCAGTAAAAGGAGATACAAAAATGAAAGAGTTTGAACTGAAATACGGCTGTAACCCCAACCAGAAGCCGGCCTCGCTGTATATGCATGATGGCACCGAGCTGCCCATCACCATTCTCAATGGCCGTCCCGGCTATATCAACTTTATGGACGCTCTGAACTCCTGGCAGCTGGTGAAGGAGCTGAAGGAAGCCACCGGCATGGCTTGCGCAACCTCCTTTAAGCACGTTTCTCCTACTTCCGCAGCAGTAGGCAAGGTTCTGCCTCTGGAGCTGAAGAAGGCTTGTTTTGTTGAAGATGTTGAGGGTCTGGATGAGAATCCTCTGGCCTGTGCATATGTTCGTGCCCGTGGCGCTGACCGCCTGTGTTCCTTTGGCGACTGGGTGGCATTGTCCGATGTCTGCGACGAGCTGACCGCCAAGTTGATCGCTCCCGAGGTTTCCGACGGCGTGATCGCTCCCGGTTATACAGAGGAGGCTTTGGCTATTCTGAAGGCCAAGCGTAAAGGCAGCTACAATGTTGTTCAGATCGATCCTGATTATGTTCCCGATGCACAGGAGCGCAAGCAGATCTTCGGCATCACCTTCGAGCAGGGCCGTAACAACTTTAAGATCGGTGAGCACTTGCTGGAGAATATCGTTACTGCCAACAAGGAGCTGCCCGAATCCGCTAAGATCGATCTGATCGTTTCTCTCATTACCCTGAAGTATACCCAGTCCAACTCCGTCTGCTTTGCTTACGACGGACAGGCCATCGGTGTTGGTGCCGGTCAGCAGAGCCGTGTCCACTGCGTCAGACTGGCAGGCTCTAAGGCAGATACCTGGTTCCTGCGTCAGCATCCCAAGACTTTGAACCTGCCTTTCCGTGCGGATCTGGGCCGTCCCGGCCGTGACAATGTGATCGACGGCTATATCAATGGCAACGAAGAAGATGTCTGCGCAGACGGTATCTGGCAGAACTACTTCACCCAGCGGCCCGAGCCTCTGACCGCCGAAGAAAAGCGTGCATGGCTGGATTCCCGTGATGCTGTTGCTCTGGGTTCTGATGCATTTTTCCCCTTCGCTGATTCCGTCAAGCGTGGTGTTGCGTCCGGTGTCAAGTACATTGCCGAGCCCGGCGGCTCCATCCGTGACGATCTGGTCATCGAAGAGTGCGACAAGAACGGCATCGTAATGGCCTTCACCGGTATGCGCCTGTTCCACCATTAATATCCAGAGTGTAGATTTCAGAGTGGAGAGTGAAGATATGCAAACAGAAAGCATAGCGTGTCAAAGAGCTTTGGCTTTTGCAAAACGCATAGTATCTCTCTGTGGCCATCTACGGAAGGAGCATAACGAATATGTTCTTTCCAAGCAGATCCTACGAAGCGGAACAAGTATCGGTGCCAATATTGCAGAAGCAAGATGTGGCGCAAGCCGTAAGGATTTTATGGCAAAAGTATATATTGCCCTGAAAGAAAGCGCTGAAACGTTATATTGGCTGGAATTGTTACATATCACTGAGTATTTATCTGACGATGAATATCGATCGCTGTATGCAGATTGCGAGGAAATTCGTCGAATGCTTTCTGCTACAACAAAACGGGCGTAATTAGGCATCTTCACTCTTCAATCTTCACTTTTCACTCTATATTGAAAGGTCGTTTCTTATGAAATTATTAGTCGTAGGCGGCGGCGGTCGTGAGCACGCCATTATCCGCTCTTTGAAAAAGAATCCCGAGGTAGAGACCATTTTTGCGCTGCCCGGTAACGGCGGCATCGCACAGGACGCTACCTGCATTAACATCAGCGCTACCGATATCGATGGCATCGTGAATTTCGCAAAAGAGAATGCCATCGATTATGCAGTCGTTGCGCCTGATGACCCTCTGGTCTTGGGCTGCGTGGATGCTCTCAATGAGATCGGCGTTCCTTGCTTCGGACCTAAGGCTAATGCTGCCATTATTGAAGGCAGCAAGGCATTTGCCAAGAATTTGATGAAGAAGTACAATATTCCTACAGCTGCCTATGAGATCTTCACTGATCTGGATGCTGCTTTGGAGTATTTGAAAACTGCCCCCATTCCTACTGTTGTAAAAGCTGACGGCCTGGCTCTGGGCAAGGGCGTTATCATCGCCCAGACCAGAGAAGAGGCAGTGGAGGCTGTTACCGATATGATGGCAAACGCCAAGTTCGGTAAGAGCGGCAGCACTGTGGTCATTGAGGAATTCCTCACCGGTCCCGAGGTTTCTGTTCTTGCCTTCACCGATGGTCGTGTTGTTCGCCCCATGGTATCCAGTATGGATCACAAGCGGGCAGGGGACAACGATACCGGTCTGAATACCGGTGGTATGGGTACTGTTGCTCCCAATCCTAACTACACTGACGAGATCGCCAAGCAGTGTATGAAGGAGATCTTCCTGCCTACCATCCGTGCTATGAAAAAGGAAGGCCGTATGTTCCAGGGCTGCTTGTACTTCGGTCTGATGCTGACACCCAATGGTCCTAAGGTTATCGAGTATAACTGCCGTTTCGGTGATCCCGAAACTCAGGTTGTTCTGCCCTTACTCGAGACAGACCTCTTTGAGATCATGCGCGCCGTTACCGAGGAGCGCCTTTCC
>JAFSFK010000098.1 GCA_017435245.1 Oscillospiraceae bacterium
ACAGGTGATAATATATGATTTCCTCCGGAAATCCCAATTATTTGCACACAAATAATTGGGCGGGCGATTGATAATCGCCCCTACAAGTTCTATTGAAGACTGCTCGATAAACTGGAATTTGACAGGCAAAAAAAGCGGGCAGCTGAAGCTGCCCGCCGGGGATTTATTTTGCTTTTGCTGCCAGACGAACTTCCTTGGTCTTGCAGAACTTCTCCAGCACAGGCACCAGAATGATGCACACGAAGATAGCGGTAAAACCGCCGTTGTACAGGCAGAAGCCGCCGTGCAGACCGGGCACCAGGGTGACCAGGGTGTAGTGGATCATCGCTGCCAGGAAGCCGTAATGCCAGCCGTACTTATCGCAGATGGGACTGAGGCCGTTGGCGTAGCACAGACCCACCACGATGGCCTGGGCATTGATAGCCAGCGTAAAGTTACCGCCCAGCAGGGGGGAGATCCACTTGGTAGCGAAGGCTGCCACCACATAACCCAGCATAATGGGCCAGACGTTAGTGGGACGGGAGCCGGAGTTGCAGGTGCACAGCATACAGAAGATCAGGCCAAAGGTGACACCATTGAACGGTGCGCTGATCAAGTTATAATAACCCAGAATGAACAGACCGAAAACGCCCACATTCATCAGAAACACGGCGTTGCCCAGGGTGCCGGAAACATTGTTCACCTGATGGCGGTTCAGAAGCAGCTTCCAGTAGTCCTTGCCGCCGCCCAGGATCAAACCGAACACCACGCACAGACCGAACAGGGCGCAGCAGAAGATGTTCACGATCATGGGGGAAGCCACAGCCATATCACCGGTGGTGCCGGGCAGCTCGACGCCCATGACCTTATACAAAATGCCGTTGAGCAGGAACATGGTCATACCCACAGGCAATGCAGCCGAGTAAATGTTGAAGCCCTTATGGACATTGGGAGAGTGGGCAAGTCCTGCGGACACGATGATGCCCACCACAACACCCACAGCCACCGCCAACACGATGCCCAGCACATTGAAACCGATGGCGTCGGCGTGGGGATAGCGCACCAGCAGATCGGAGATCACAGGAGCGACACCGGTGGTAAAGAGCATGGCGTTGACATTGGCGTAGAATTTTTCCTTCTTAATCAGGTTGGCGACCACCACACCCAGCATGGTAAACCACATGTTGAGCACATGGATGCCCCAGCTGCAGAAGCCCAGGGTCAGCAGGAATGCCAGGGTGGAAACGTTGTTGACGTTGGTCTTGGTCACATGGAATAGCAGCGCCATGATCAGTGCAACCAACCCCATATTCAGGAAGGTAGCAGCATAGCCGCCCACGCTGAAATAGTTGGTAGTGACCTTACAGGGCTGGCTGAGGATCTGCCAGAAACCGCTGAGCATAGTGCTGCGGTCGGGCATACAAACAGCTGCCACCAGGAAGGCAACGCCAACAAATGCGAAAAACAGCTTAAGGAAATTGCTTTCGGACATTGCTTTGATCTTTTTCATAGAAAAAACCTCCCATATTAGCAAAAACCGGGCAATCCAGCTTTTGCGAAAACTGAATTGCCCAGACGGTCGGCATAGAACTCTCACACTCCCTTGCGGTGATCCGCAAATCCGTCAGTTATGTGAGATCTTACCGTTATATTGTAGTAAAAAAGACAGCATTTGTCAACCGAAAGCAAAAAAGAAATCACTTTAAATTCCGATTTGTTGGTGTAATGTTCGTTAGAAACTGTAGGGGCGGATATTATCCGCCCGGGGATTTTGTAAAACAAAATCCCATCACCGACAGGTGATAATATATGATTTCCTCCGGAAATCCAAATTATTTGCACACAAATAATTTGGCGGGCGATTGATAATCGCCCCTACAAGTTCTATTGAAGACTGCTCGATAAACTGGAATGTATATTACTGCAGCTTTGGCATATTGTGCATTCTTGCACTGGTACGGCCCTCGGGATTGATCTCGCCTACTGCCAGCAAAGACCGCTTGGTCAGCGCAGGTCCCACAAGCTCATAGACCAGCACCGCAAAGAGCACCACATTCCGTGCCAATGCGCCATCCGGCAAAGAGGCTGCAGTCAGCGCCATACCCAGCGCCACACCAGCCTGGGGCAGCAGGGTGATGCCCAGATTGGCGGTAATGGGGGCGGACTGCCGGGTCAGCCGGCAGCTAAAGGCAGAGCCGAAATACTTTCCGGCAGACCGGGCGATGATATAGACAACGCCAACCAGCAGCGTCACAGGGCTTGCCAGTACGTTCAGATCCAGCTCCGCACCGGAAATGACGAAAAACAGGATATTCAGGGGCACCATCCAGCTTTCCACACGGGCCATCAGTTCCTCGGAGGTGGAACAGATATTGCAGAAGATGGTACCGGTCATCATACACACCAGCAGCAGAGAAAATCCGCAATGCAGACCGCCGACCTGGAATTTCAGGGTACTCAGACCAACGGTCAGCAGCACAAATGCCACGGAGATGGTCATACGTTTACTGCGGGAATGGAAGAACTGCTCCACCCAGTTTAAAAGCCAGCCCATCAGGCTGCCCAGTCCCAAAGACAGAATGATCTCTACGATGGGCTCTACCACCACAGCCAGCACACTGACCTGTCCGTTGGACAGGGCGGTGGCAATGCCGTAGGAAACGGAGAACAGCACCAGACCAACGGCATCGTCGATGGCGACCACCAGCATCAGCAACCGGGTCAGCGGGCCGTCGGCCTTATACTGCCGGACAACCATCAAGGTCGCTGCGGGAGCGGTAGCAGATGCGATGGCACCCAGAACGATGGCACAGGGAAGAGATATCACATGGGGAAACAGCAGATGCAGTCCAATCAAAACCGCATCCACCAGAACAGTGGTAATCACCGCCTGCAAAATACCGATGGTAATGGCCTTTGCGCCGGTGGCCTTCAGCTGGCACAGCCGGAATTCATTGCCGATGGTAAAGGCAATGAAGCCCAGGGCGGTCTGGGTGATAATGCTGAGGCCCTCCACCTGCTCCAGAGAATGGAAGCCAAAGCCGGGAATATTCAGCCGGCCCAGAAGGAAGGGTCCCAACAGCAAGCCTGCCACCAGATATGCCGTGACGGCGGGAAGCTTGATTAGCTTGGTAAGACGGGACAGGAGCAGACCGCCAATGAGGGCAGCTGCTAAACAAATCAGATTTGTTGCCACGAAAATACGCCTCTTTTATATTGAAATTGTTGGATTTTTTCAGCCTGCCGTATTATACTCCCAACAAAACACAACTTCAAGCGCAATTCCTGCCAAACATTGAAAAAGAAACCAAATTCCCTTTGTGCAAAAATGATGAACACAGCCACGTTCCAGCTTATCGAGCAGTTTGTTGTTGCACAACCTTACAAGAAAGCGTCATTCTGAGCAAGCACAGCGAGTTGAAGAATCTACGCATTACCGTTGCTGCTGAGTAGTTTTTCAGTGCGAAGCATCCTGTTGCGGTACCCGGCAGTCACTGCGCCTGTCAAAGCAGGCTTGCGTCTTGCCGACCGCTGCCACTCGCTCCCCTTCGACTCCGGCTGCGCCTGCGCTCAGGATGGCGCATTTAGGGTAGGTTTGCAAGAGAACGATAAATCGGAATTTACGGCAGGGGTATTTGTTGTCAATTTCTTCCAGTTATGTATGATGGCAAAAAGAGGAGAAGAAGTAGTATTATGGCACTGGCAGATACGCTCCGCTGAGCAAGGACTATCTTGTCACATTCTTAAAATGGGGCCTTTTGGGTCTGTTGATAGGTGCACTGGGCGGACTTTTGGGCGCTGCCTTTCATCACGCTTTGCACTTTGCCACCCACCTGCGCACACAGCACAGCTGGCTGATCTTTCTGCCGCCTGTGGGCGGCTTACTGTCGGTGGGCATTTATACACTTTTCCGCCAGCGCAGCAACCGGGGAACCAATTAAATTATTGATGCCGTGCTGAAAGGGGAGAATATCAGCCCTTTAATCGCACCGGTTATCTTCCTTGCCACCGCAGCCACCCACCTGTTTGGCGGCTCTGCCGGACGGGAGGGTGCTGCGCTGCAATTGGGCGGTTCTGCCGTTTCCCTGCTGAACAGACTTTCCAAATTAAAAAATGAGGACCGAAAGGTCCTCATCATGAGCGGTATGAGTGCTGTTTTCGCAGGTCTGTGCGGTGCATTGGGGCTTGTGGGACTTTTCTGCTGTGCCACCAATTCCCCCTTCGCTTCCATCGCTTTGAGCATCGTGATGTTCGGGAGCGCAAATCTTCATTTGTTTGCGCTGGTATGCGTGATCTGCTTCGTCCTTTCCGGACACAGCGGCCTTTATTCCAGCCAGATCATCCAGTTCCCCAAAGCAAAATAAAATCACGGTTATACGCTTTCTTATGCGTTTGGACAAACATTATTTATAAGTATATGCAAAATAGGTTTTTGGGGAAATTGTATACCAAGTTTTCATTTAGGTGTCTTTACATAGCGAAGCATCATTATCAACCAACTGAATAATAATCCTGTTAACCATATACTTTTTGTTGAAGGCAAACGATAGATTCTACATGAGCGCAGCGGGGGAAGAGATCGGCGGCCATAGCGTTTTTAAGCTGATAGCCCCGTTCTTTGAGAAGTGCTACATCTCGGGCCAGGGTGGCAGGATCACAGGAAACATACACAATGCGGCGGGGCGCCATCCGGTGCAGCGCCTCAATGGTATCGGCGTTCAGTCCCTTTCGGGGCGGATCAACAACGATCACATCCGGACGGATTCCCTTGCTTTCCAGCTCCAGCGCTGCCTTGCCGGCATCGCCGCAGAAAAATTCTGCGTTGCCGATGCCGTTGCGCTCTGCGTTTTCTTTGGCATCCACAACAGCCTGCTCCACCACTTCCACACCGATAACCTTACCGGCGGCCTTGGCCATAGCCAGAGTGATGGTGCCCACACCGCAGTAAAGATCCAGCACCAGATCGTCTTTGGTGATCTCTGCCTGGGCAATAGCGGCTTCGTACAGCCGCTGTGCCTGGTGATGATTTACCTGATAAAAAGACCGGGGAGACAGGCGGAAATTGAGCCCGCATAGGGTGTCCTCAATATAACCGGGGCCGTAAAGAGTGATGAACTCGTCACCCAAAATGGCATTGCCGGGACGGGTATTTACAGCCAGCACCAGAGAAGTAAAACCGGGAACAGCCTTTAACCGCTGCACAAGATCCTCCCAGTGGGGCAGTCTTCTGCCGTTGACCACCAAGCATACCAGCACTTGTCCGGATACAGCGCCCCGGCGGACATAGATGTGCCGCAGCAACCCCTTTTGGGCAGCCTCATCGTAGGCACTGATCCCATAGTGGTTTACATAATCTATGACAATTTTCTTGACCTGATCTGTTTCTTCCGGCAGGATCAGACACCGGGGATTCTCCACTACCTGGTGGGTACCTGCCCGGAAGAATCCGGCATAAACCCGCCCTTTTTGGCTGGAGACCGGATATTGCGCCTTGTTGCGATAGCCATAGCAGGTGGGAGCTGACAGCAGAGGCACTTCCTCCAGATTCTCTCCGCCGATGCGGTTAAGGGTCTGGCGAACACGGTCCGCCTTCAGCCGGCATTCCTCTTCGTAGTCTATGTGCCAAAAATCACAGCCGCCGCACAGCTTGGCCACCGGGCATTCCCGGTTGATCCGATGGGGAGATTTTTCCAGGATCTCCACCAGCTTTCCGGCGGCCCAGGTTTTCTGCGCTTTTTCGATCCGCACCATACACCGCTCTCCCACAACTGCGTTGGGAATAAACACGGCACAGCCTTCGATTTTGGCAATGCCCTGTCCCTCGGCGGTATAGTCACAGATCACCGTTTCATAAATTTGATTTTTAATTAGCATCTAAATTCTCCCAGAAAAATTCCGATTAATAGAGTAGGGGACGGGATCCCCGTCCCACAGGCGGCGAAACGCCGCCCCTACGAGGTATGACGGTAGATTTACAAAAAATCGGAATTTACAGAATTACTTCCATACCGATCTTCTGGGGCTTCAGTCCCAGGGATTCATAGAACTTCATAGCACCGGGGTTGCAGGACCAAACATTCAGGGTCACATTATAGCACCGACGCATTTTGGCATAACGGAGGATCTCCTCATAGATGGCCTTGCCGATGCCCTTTCCCCGGTGATTTTCATCCACGCACAGATCATCGATATACAGCTCGGTGTGATCATTGATCACCGGATCCAGCTCGTATTTTTTGAACATACAAAAGCCGTAACCCAGTACGGCATCCCCTTCCACCGCCACAAAAATAGGGGACGCACTGTTTTCCAGCATAGAAAGGATCTGGGAGGCTCCGTATTTTTGAGCAGTACAACGGAACAAGTCGGGTCTGCCTTGATGATGCACCCTGCCCACCTGACGCAGAAGGGCTAAAATACCGGCAACATCCTTTGGCTGTGCAAAACGAATCTCCATACGCATACCTCCGTGGTCATTTTTTCTTATGATACCACAAAAGTGTGTGCAGGTAAACAAAAGTTTTTCCTTGGATATGTTCGAGCACATCCTTTTGCCGGAACGATAAATATCTGACAGAGCCATATATAGAAGGTTCAAACCCTTCCGTGAAGATTCCTTGAAATGTGTTTTCCGAAGTGCTATAATCAGCATATTCCGGCAGATGGAGATGATTGTTGTGATCGCACTTTGGATATTACTGGCTGTATTGCTTTTTGTGGCACTGATCGCCTACATATGCTTCCGTATGGCATACTATGTTCCGGATAAGACCAAGATCCGCCCGGAATACGAGATGCCTCCCGGAAAGATCTACGAACCCTATTATGACCAGATGCGCAAATGGATGGAGGAGGTCCGGGCGATGCCCAGCCAGGATTTTTCCATCCGCAGCTTTGACGGCCTGACCCTCTGGGGCAAATACTATGAGTATGCTCCCGGCGCTCCCATCGAGCTGATGTTCCACGGCTATCGGGGCACGGCGGAACGGGATCTGTGCGGCGGCGTTCAGAGAAGCTTCTCTTTGGGCCACAGTGCGCTGATCGTGGATCAGCGGGCCAGCTGCAGAAGCGATGGCAATGTGATTACTTTTGGCGCAAAAGAAAGTCGGGATTGTCTTTCCTGGGTAGATTTTATGGTGAAGCATTTTGGCAGCGATGTGCGGATCATCCTGTGCGGCATCTCTATGGGTGCCTCCACCGTTCTGATGGCTTCCGGTGAAAAGCTGCCGAAAAATGTTATCGGCGTTTTGGCGGACTGCGGCTTTTCCTCAGCAAAAGCCATTATCTGCAAGGTCATCCGCCAGATGAAGCTGCCGGAAAAGCTGCTGTATCCTTTTGTTCGGCTGGGGGGCATCCTGTACGGTGGCTTCGATCCCAACAAGGCGGATGCTGCTGCGGCGGTCAAAAAATGCCAGGTACCGGTGATCTTTTTCCACGGCGATCAGGATGATTACGTACCGTTTGAAATGAGCAAGTTCAATTATGACGCCTGCTCCGCTGTAAAGGAACTGGTGTTCACTCCCGGAGCGGGACACGGTATCTGCTATCTGGTAGATCAGCAGGCCTACATCGATGCCCTGCGGAAATTTGAAAAGAACTGGGGACTGTAAACAGGAAGGGATATCCCTTCCTGTTTTTGCAGGTAATAAACAAATTCCGGTTTATCGAGCTGACGCTCGATAATAATTGAAAATGGAAAATGGAAAATTGAAAATGATTGTGTCGGCTACGCCGACGTTTCAAATTATTTTCCGAAGGAAAATACCACAATTTTCAATTTTCAATTCGCTCGTCAGAGCGTTAAATCGGAATTTGAAGATATACCGATACCGAGCATAGCCTTTTCGATGATCGCTGCACCGGGCACGAATTGCCTGCCGGGGCATCCCGGCCGATAAATCGGAATTTGAAAATGCGAAGATACAACGATACCGAGCGTAGATTTGTCGATGAGCGCCGCACCGGGCACGAATTGCCTGCCGGGGCATCCCGGCCGATAAATTGGAATTTGCACTGCTGCTTGACAGATCTATGTTATCGGTGTATACTAAGCTTGAATAGTTGAGCTGTTATTCAACTATCCAAGGAGGTACTATGGTGGAAAAGCATCTTTGCTGCGACTGTGAAATGATCCATGAGCACACGGTGGAGGATACCCGGAAGAAAATGAAGCCGGAGGAGGATTATCTATCCCTTGCCTCTCTTTATAAAATGTTCGGCGACGGCACCCGGGTGAAGCTGTTGCACGCTCTGGAGCAAAACGAGCTGTGCGTATGTGATCTGGCGGCGCTGCTGGGCGTGACGAAATCCGCCGTTTCTCATCAGCTGAAGGCACTGCGCCTTGCTAAGCTGGTGAAGTCCCGCCGGGACGGACAGGTCGTTTATTATTCTCTGGCAGACGACCATGTAAAGCTGATCTTAGACATGGGCTTTGCCCATCTGTACGAATAGATGCACCATACAAATTCCGGTTTATCGAGCTGACAAAGCCTCCCCTGTGTAAGGGGAGGTGGCCGAGCGTAAGCGAGGTCGGAGGGGTTGTTAGGATAAGTATAATCGCGAAAAATGTGCGTGATTGCTAGATTTTCCAGCAACCCCTCAGTCAAAAATCAAAGATTTTTGACAGTTGAATTCAGGTATGCTTGCCCCCGGCAAGCATACATATCCAATTCGCTTCGCTACCCCTTACACAGGGGAGCCTTTGGTGGAGCATCGCAACAGCTCGATAAATCGGAATTTGATACGGCGTTTTTTTTACATTTTATGGTTGAGTATTTGCTCAACCGTTTAACAGGGAGGTTCTTATGAAAACTGTTATCCTGCTTACGGGCTTAGACTGTCCCAACTGCGCTGCCCATATTGAGAAGGAAGTTGCGGCGCTTCCGGATGTGACATCCGCTTACGTTGATCTGATTCAGCAGCGGATCACAGTAGAATCCGGATGGGAAGAGAATGCTTTGCTGGAACAGGTGAAAAGCATTGTCCACGCTCACGAGCCCCACGTTCAGGTATCCCTGCAGCACCACGAGCACCATCACGAGCACACGAACAACCGTCGGATGCTGCTGCGGATGGGCTTGGGCGCTGTGATTTACGTCGGTGGTCTTGTCCTTCTGCATTGGACCCAAATGGACACCGCCGGCCTCTTCGTGCTGATCCTGAGCTATTTGATCCTGGGCGGCGATGTACTGCTGCAGGCTGCCCGGAACATTGCCAAGGGCCATATTTTCGACGAAAACTTTCTGATGAGCCTGTCCTCTATCGTCGCATTTTGCATCGGTGAGGCACCGGAGGCTGTGGCGGTGATGCTCTTTTACCAGGTCGGTGAGTATTTCCAACACCTGGCAGTAGACCGCTCCCGCAGATCCATTTCGGATTTGATGGATATTCGTCCGGACACCGCCACCGTTTTTCGGAATGGAGAATACCTCACAGTATCTCCGGATATGATATCTGTCGGCGAACAAATCCTGATAAAACCCGGCGAGAAGATCCCACTGGATGGGATCGTGGAAACAGGCGATTCCATGCTGGATACCCGGGCACTTACCGGCGAATCCGTTCCCAGAATGGTGCGTCCGGGAGATGAGATCCTGTCCGGCTGTATCAACACCAGCGGTGTACTCACTGTCCGGGTCACCAAAGCCTTTGGGCAGTCCACTGCCTCTAAAATTCTGGAGCTGGCAGAAAATGCCGCCAGCCGCAAAGCACCCACTGAGAATTTCATCACTGCCTTTGCCCGGGTCTATACCCCGGTGGTAGTAATCCTGGCAGTGCTGCTGGCATTGGTTCCCCCCCTGTTTGTGGGTAACTGGATGGAGTGGCTCCGCCGGGGCTGTGTATTTTTGGTCATCTCCTGTCCCTGCGCATTGGTGATCTCTATTCCTCTGACCTTTTTCGGTGGCATCGGCGCTGCCTCCCGTCACGGCATTTTGGTAAAGGGCGGCAATTATCTGGAGGCACTGAACAAAGTGGATACGGTGGTATTCGACAAAACCGGCACCCTGACCCAGGGCGTTTTCCAAGTAACGGAGATCGATCCCGCCCCCGGCTTTACCCGGGAGCAGGTTCTGGAAGCTGCTGCCTGGGCGGAAAGCTTTTCCGGCCATCCCATCGCTCGATCCATCCTCTCCGCATATGGCAGACCTATAGGCACCTCCGGTCTTTCCGATTACCGGGAGATCCCGGGACAGGGCGTGGGTGTATGTACCCCCGACGCTGTCCTTTGGGCAGGAAATGAAAAGCTGATGAACACGCAGAACATTTCTTTTACTGCCTGTGACCGGGTTGGCACCAAGGTTTATGTGGGAATCAACGGCGTGTATGCCGGCTGTATCGTGATCTGCGATACACTGAAGCCATATGCCAAAGAAACGATCTCCCGGCTGAAAAAAATGGGCATCAAAAAAACGGTGATGCTCACCGGTGATGACGCCGCTATTGCCCGTGACATCTCCCAATCCCTTGGCTTGGATGCTTACCACGCCCAGTTGCTTCCCCACCAGAAGGTCGAACAGCTGGAAAGTCTGACAGGAACGGTTGCTTATGTAGGTGACGGCATCAACGATGCCCCTGTCCTTGCCCGGGCAGACGTGGGAATCGCAATGGGTGCCCTTGGCTCAGATGCTGCCATTGAAGCGGCGGATGTGGTGCTGATGACTGATGAACCGGGCAAGCTTTGTGATGCTGTCCGTATCGCCAGGGCCACCCGCCGGATCGTGGTGCAGAACATCCTTATCGCCCTGGGTATCAAGGGTGTATTCCTGATTCTGGGTGCGCTGGGCATTGCCGGAATGTGGCTGGCGGTGTTTGCGGATGTGGGGGTTGCCCTCATTGCCGTTGCCAACGCAATGCGGATCCTGAAAAAATAAGCATTGTGATTCCATTTGAAGTGTGCTATAGTAATGAAAGATTTTTCCCAAGGAAAAGGAACTTGTTATGAAACGCACGATCGCATTTTTTCTCATCGGCTGCCTGTGTCTGAGCTTCACCGGCTGTAAGGCTTGGGACTATGGCAAGGCAACCAAGTACTATAATGACGGACAGTATGCCCAGGCGATGGAGCTGTATGAATCCCTGGGTGACTATGCCGACAGTGCAGCTATGGCCCACATCAGCCGGCAGAAGGCGGACTATGAAGCGGCCCAGACCCATTGGGATGCCGGGGAATACCGACAGGCTATGGAACTTTATTACGGACTGGAGCTGTATATGGACAGTCCTGTTAAAGCCATCGAAAGTCAGTATGCTCTGGCTTCCGAATTGTTGGAAACCGGCGAATACGCCGAAGCCATCCAGCTGTTTGAAGGCTTAGGCACCTACGAAAACAGCGTAGCGCTTGCCCAAAAGGGTATCGCCCTGTGGCTGCAGGAATCTCTGGCTGACTTGGGTGGTATTACCTTAACGCTGGACGAGGCCGGTCAGCAGACTCTGTCGCTGGTATCCACCGGCGGCGACACGGTGCATCTGATTTACAGGCAGGAGCATCAACTGCTGGGCGTGCCCAACAAATGCCGCTTTGCGTTGATTTTAACCCCTGAAACCAAGGAAGCATTATACGAAGCCAGCTACCTTAGCGCCGCCGATTCCACCATTCTGGAGGAATCCTCGGGAACCGTCGACCCGGCAGTCTTTAATGCCGGTCAGGGACTCAGCACCGAAACATTCTCCCAGACCATCACCGATCCCGACGGCGTGGTGACCGTCAGTGAGGATACCACCGACGCAATTGTGCTGCACAGCATGCTGTCGGAAGCACAGAGCGCCATCACAGAGCATTTTGCCGCTATTTTGGCACAGACCGGAACGGATATCACCCCGGAAGATCTGGGCTTTCTTTCCTTAGGATAATTCTATAAAAGAGGTGTAGGCAATGAAACGATTCTTTCACAAACTTCTTGATCCAACCTTTCGAAATTGTTTTGTTAGTGTGGTTTCTGTTTGCCTGGGTTTTCTGATTCCGGTGACTGGATGGAATCCCATTCTCATCCTGTGGCTCATCAATCTGTTTTTCGGATATAAGGAAAACCGGAAAAATAAAAGCAGGTATTTTTACTTGGGCGCAATGGTTTTTGTGGGCTTGCTGATCGGCTTCAACCTGTTTATGTGGATCCGAAATTTGTTTTGACCTGCGTATTTTTAAATCTCCCCGCCACCGGCGGGGAGATTTTGCTCTTCAACTTCCAATTTATCGAGCTGACGCTCGATAATAATTGAAAATGGAAAATGGATAATTGAAAATGATTGTGTGGCCTTCGGCCACTATTTAAATTATTTTCC